>NZ_JBGSQY010000050.1:0-242216 GCF_041737835.1 Bythopirellula sp.
ACCTTTTGCTGGGTACTTAGGTCCCCCGCTCGCCCCTGATGGGGTGCATGAGGTGATTATTGAATCGCCGCGGCATATTCAGGATTGGTCCGAGCTTGCGACGGACGAAATCGCCACGGTGCTTCAGGTCTTTCGAGATCGCATCGCCCATGCCTACACGAACTGCGGCATGCGGACGGCCGTCCTGTTTAAGAATGTCGGCCAAGGGGCGGGGGCCTCGCTTGAACATATCCACAGCCAGTTGATTGCCTTGCCGTTTGTGCCGGAAGTGCTGGAGACCGAGTTGGCCGTGGCGGCGAAGTTTCAAAGCCATTCGGGCGAATGTTTGATGTGCCGTCTGTTGGCCAATGAACGAAGCGAAGGAAGTCGGTTCGTTATCGAGAACGACTTCTTTGCCGCGTTCTGTGCTTACGCTGGTCGCCAGCCTTATGAGACTTGGATTGTCCCCAAAGTTCATGCGAGCGATTTTCTTAAAATCACGACCAAAGAGTCCTCGGCGTTGGCTGAAATTCTTGGCGAATTGGTCCGTCGTTTGCGTACACTTCTTGCACCGCTTGCCTACAATTTGGTGCTTCATACGGCACCCGTTGGGGACGAGCGGCAAGCAGCGTTTCATTGGCATTGGGAACTGATTCCGCGCAGCACATCGTTGGCGGGGTTCGAATGGGGTACCGGCATGCACATTAATTCGGTATCACCGGAACGAGCGGCAATCCGACTGAGGGCGTCAAAATCGGGTGAAAAAGTGCCGATTCAGTAAACTGGGCGGACTTCGTTAGCTCTTTGCCCTGTAGTGTTTATGCCAGCAAACGACACTGACTTGGGCCGAACATTGCGAAAAGTTGGGTAGTTGCCGACTAGCATATTCCGCAGTAACCGGCGATCTTAAAGGGACACCGTGACTGCTAGCTTGAGCATGCTCAGTTAACTCACCAACCAACGGCAAAACACGCTTAACCCTCACCCGAGGGAACACGATAAAATCCTACACGCGACCGCGATTTCGCCTTTCACTCGATAGTCATCATGAATCAACCTTTACGACTCGTACTTGTGCTCCACAATCATCAGCCAATCGGCAACTTTGATGGCGTGTTCGAGCAGTCCTACCAAGACAGCTATTTGCCGTTTCTCGACGTGTTCGAGCGGTACGACAGCAAGCTGCGGATCGCCCTCCATACGAGCGGGTCGTTGATGGAATGGCTCGATGACCGGCATCCGGAATATGTCGACCGGTTGGCCGCGCTCGTGGCCAAGGGACGCATCGAGATCATCGGCGGGGCCTTCATGGAGCCCATCCTGGCGATGATCCCCTCGCGGGACCGCGTTGGACAGATATCGACCTACTCCAAGTGGCTCGAGAATCGTTTGGGTGCAGACGTACGCGGCATGTGGGTGCCGGAGCGCGTTTGGGAACAGTCGATGACCAGCGACATCGTCAAAGCCGGTATTGAATTCACGGTTCTCGACGACTTCCACTTCAAGAACGCCGGTCTCACCACCGAACAGCTGCATGGCTATTTCGTGACCGAAGACGATACCAACGTGCTGAAGGTGTTCCCCGGCAGCGAACAGTTACGCTATCTGATTCCATTCCAGCCGGCGCTTGAAACGATCAAGTACCTGCGCAGCGTGGCGGACACCCATCCCGGTGCGGTCGTCGTGTTTGGCGACGATGGCGAAAAGTTCGGCACTTGGCCCGGTACGAAGGAACATGTGTACGATCGCGGATGGCTTGTGCAATTCTTCGACGCCCTGTGCGCAAACAGCGATTGGCTCAAGGTGACGACCCCCAGCGAAGCCATTCAAAGCGTGCCGCCGCTTGGCAAGTTGTACATTCCCGAGGGCAGCTACCGCGAAATGACCGAGTGGGCCCTCCCCGCGGCGAAGATCAACGAATTCGAAGACGCGCACCACGACTACGAGGCTCAAGGCCTGTGGCAACGGGTGTCGCCGTTCATCCGCGGCGGTTACTGGCGGAATTTCAAGGTGAAGTATCCTGAAACGAACGTCATGTATTCGCGGATGCAGATGATCAGCCGCCGCTTGCAGCAAATGGTCGACGAAGGAGCCGCTGGCGATCTTGTTGATTACGCGCGAATGGAACTCTATCGCGGCCAGTGCAATTGCAGCTACTGGCACGGGGCGTTTGGTGGAACTTATTTGCCACACTTGCGCAACGGTGTGTACACGCATTTGATCGCGGCCGAGAACCTGCTCAATCAATCGGAAGGCCGCGGCTGGCAACACGATCAGCAACCGTGGGTCGAGATCGATGCCAGCGATTTCAACTTTGACGGCCGACCTGAAACTCGCTTGGCGAATAACAAGCTGATGATGCTCGTTTCGCCCGTCGAAGGGGGCCAAATCTACGAACTCGATGTCAAAACCATCTGTCACAACTTGCAGGCAACGCTCACCCGCCGCCCCGAGTCCTACCACCGCAAGGTGTTGCGTGGCCCAAATACAAATGGCGATGGCGTAGCGAGCATTCACGATATGGTGGTGTTCAAGCAGGAAGGGCTCGACCAGCGTTTGGGTTACGACACATGGGCGCGCAATTCGCTTGTGGATCACTTCTACGCTGAGAATGTTTCGCGTGAAGCGGTGGTGGCTGGCACGGCCGAAGAGCAGGGCGATTTTGTCCATGGTCCTTACGAAGCCAAACTTCGCCGCAATCCGGGCCGCGTGCAATTGCAGCTGGTCCGCGAAGGCAACGTCGGTGGCAAGTCAATTCAAATCACCAAGGGCATCACCCTCAACGACGAAGGCACAACGGTCGAGATCGCGTACTTGATCGAGAACTTGCCCGAACACAGCGGCTTTATCTTTGCTCCTGAACTGAACTTTGCGGGTTTGCCGTCGGGCAACGATGATCGCTATTTCCGCACCGCCGACGGTCAGTCGATTGGTCAGCTCGGCCATCAGTTGGATTTGCACGACGCCCACGACTTGGGCCTTGTCGATCAATGGTTGGGTATCGATGTCGGTTTGAACTTCGATCGTCCCACGTCGGTTTGGACTTACCCCGTCGAAACGGTGAGCCAATCGGAAGGTGGCTTCGAGCTGGTGCATCAATCGGTAGCCGTTGTGCCGCACTGGCATCTCACGCCCGATGCGAATGGTTGCTGGAGCGTGACGATCCGCTTGGCGGTCGACACCAGCATGGCCGAGCAAAGGATGGGCGAAGCCCCGGTTGCGGCATCGGTTTAAAGATCGAACCGCTCATTGACGCTGATATGCGCTAATGTTGGTAGGACATCATTTAAGAAATTCAGAAAGAACCATGCGCTTCCATTCAATTTTGGCAATGGGACCAAAGTTGATGAGATAGCCGACCGGCTTGCGGGTCAATCGCATGTAATTTAGCAATTGAGCTTCGTGATCAACGATGAGTTCACGAACCGATTTGAGTTCAACAACGATCTGCGAATAGATGATTAGGTCAGGCACATAGCGTTTCTTGAGCATGTGATCCTTGTAGAAAGTGGCGAGATCCTGCTGTGGTATAAAAGGAATCCGTCGTAATTCGCACTCAATCTCCAAAGCTTCTTGATAGATTTCTTAGAGTAATCCTCCGCCTAAAACTTTGTGAACCTCGAACGCTGCGCCCATCAGATCATAACCCTCTTGTGAAAAGGGTTTGTCACGCTCATTCGGTAACAAAGACATTATCTATCTCATTTATTAGCGCACATTAGCGTCAATTAGCGGTTAACTCCCACCCGCTAATTTGTACCAATCAACGCCCTCGCGGAAATCTTGCTGCTGATAATTCACCGAGGCCAGCACCGGCACGTCGGTGCGGCAGGCGATTTCGTCGGCATTGGTTTTCGTGCTTTCGTCGTCGGGAAAAAGCGCGAGCCGATTGAGAATAACTCCCGCCACGGGCAGTTCGGGTAGCAAAGTTTTTGCCGCGACCAATGTGAGCAGCGTGGCGTTGATCGTTCCCAACTCGTTCACTGCCACGACCATCAACGGATAGCCAAATTCTCTGGCGAGCGCACAGTTGTCGTCTTCATCGCTCATGGGCGACATGAGGCCACCCGCCCCCTCGACGAGCACGATATCGCTCCGTTCGCGCCAGACTTCAATCCCCGTGCGGAGCAGATTGCGATCCACTTCGCGTCCTTCAAGACGCGCGGACACGGGGGGTGCCAGCGGCGCGACGAATCGTTGGGGGCAAACTTCTTCGAGCTTGCCGGGCTGACCGGCCGCTTCCCAGAGTTTTAATGCATCGGGGGCGACGACGTCGTTGCCATCGCGCTTGCAATCGGTGGCCACCGGCTTGTACACGCCGACTTTGTAGCCGGACTTCACCAGCGCCCGGGCGATCAGCCGCGTGACGTGGCTCTTGCCGACACCCGTGTTTGTTCCCGTGATATAGAAGCCAGGAGTCATAGTTTTTCCTTTTTGTCATCCCGAGGGATCTGGCAAGAAGCTGAGAGCGGATAGTCAAGAGTCCAGAGCCAGACAGTATGGCTCTCGACCCTCAGCTCTTGACTCTCGACTGATCCAAGCCAGATTCCTCTGGTTGCCGTATTTTCCCTTCGGGAGTTATGGCTCCCATCGGAATGACAGTTGCAAATTACAAAACCAAAAATTCTTCAACCGCTTCGCGCATCGCTTGGCGGTCAGCCGCAGCGCCGGTCCAGATCTCGAACGCGAGCGCCGCTTGTTCGATGAGAAGCGTGAGGCCATCCACGGTGCGACAGCCCCGCGATTGGGCCTCTTTGATCAGCCATGTGTTGGGCGGATTGAACGCCACGTCGGCGACAATCGTGTGTTTTTCTAAACCATCGAGATCAAGCGGCAAGCGTTCGTTCGGTTGATTGGGCCCGACCGGCGTGGCATTGATCAACAGCTGAAACGTGCCATCAATTGCAAACAAGCTGTCGCCCGCGAGTTCCTCAACACGGCAGCTTCCCAGTGGCGTTTCAGTGACTAATGTTTTGGTAAGCTCTTCGACCTTTTCGGGGCGCCGGCACAGAAAGCGAATCTCGCCCGCCCCCACCAGAGCCAACTCCGCGGCAATCGCGCGCGCGATGCGACCCGCGCCGACAATCGTGACCTGCAAGCCTTTCACGGAACCAGTTTGCTCGAGCAACTGTCGCAGGGCTCGCCCTTCGGTGTTGTAGCCAGAGAACTTGCCATCGGATTGCTTGATGCAGTTGACCTGGCCGCTGATTCGCGCGGCTTCGCCGATCTCTTGCAGATAGGGGACGACGCTGTTGCGATGAGGCGGAGCCAGCATGATCCCGTTGAATCCGAAAATTCGCGCCCCGCGCAAGGCCCCTTCCAAATCCAGCGGCGGAACTTCAAACGTCAGAAACCGCCAATCAAGCCGCGCGGCCTCGAATGCTTTTTCGAGCATGTACTGTGTAGGATTGCCGGCGATCGGCTCGCCCATCAAACAGCAAACGTCTTGTTGGGGGTGACTGGTCAAGGAGGTTTCCAATTCTTACGTAAGCACCAGCGATTCGTCGAATCGCGGCTATGCTGGCGCAATCGTCATAGGACATAGAACCCTCCATTTTGACCTGATGGAGGCCGATTTTCAACGCCGGGAGGAAACGCAAAGAACGCGAAGGCGCAGAGATTCGCAGAGAAATCTGTCAAAATTAAGTGAAGACCTCTCTTTGCGGCCTTTTGCGACTTGGCGATCTTTGCGTTTATTTTCATGCCCCGCAATTACCCACTCACGACGCTGTTTATCATTGCCACGGTTTGCGTGGATTTGGCAGTGATGCTGACGGGCGACGCGGGTTCGGTACTGGCTGCCGAGAGTGGGCTTCGTTTCTATGTGTGGAACTACGCGATCCCCGCGCAGTTCGGTGCGCTCGCTCTGTGGGCCGTGTTTGGCCGAACGCATCGACTCACCAAGGCCGCGTGGGTGACGCTCGCTTGCGGGCTGCTCTTTGCGGTCATCTGGTACACCGTTGAACCGGGCTTTCGCGGCGAGTCGATTTCATTCAGTTTCATTCAGTTCTTTGCCGTGATGCTGGGAGCGGGTTTGCTGAAGTTGTGTGGCGTGGGGAAAGCCATTTCCAACGAAACTTTTCAAGTTTCCTTGATTGAGTTTTTTGGTTGGACCATGATCGTCGCCCTCTGGGCGTTTGGGCTGCGCTTCGGCGGGGTCGATTTCTTGATCGATCAATATTGGGTCGTGTGGATCATCGCGGCCTCAGCGGCGCCGCTGTTACTTGTGCCAGTTCTGTTTTCAAGGATCTCGTCGGGCTCGCGACTGCTAAGTTTGTTGGCACTCTATTTATTCGTGTTTGGCGCTTATGCTCTCCTCACGAAGTTCATGGAAGGCCCCATGCCATTGTGGGCTCTTTCGCTGGCGATTACACAGGTGACATACATCTCAGCTTGTTGGTCGGTGGTGCGGATGGATGAAGTAATGCAAGAACGTCGAGTCGTCTCCGAATCGAGCCGCGAAAAGTTGAAGGTCTTCGATCCGCAAGAAAGTTAGCCGGCAGTGTCCCACTGCCGTGTGAGTCACATTTCACCATTCCACGGCAACGGGACGTTGCCGGCTAACGGAAGAATTTCTTCGTGCCTTGATGCGCACATACGGTGCAACATACTGCGAACGATGACCAAAACTTCCCGTCGCTGCGTCTTCATCGGCATGCATGGGTTCGACCAAATCTTCGATCACGAATCCCGCACGGCACATGCCGCCGACGAGTTGCTCCCAGCGATGCAGAAATTCCAGCGTCCCCGGCTCGCGGATGCGGCAATGCTCGGCGGGTGGGAGTGGACCCGTGCGGTAATACTGTTCCATCAGACGATAACCGCTGCCGGTGGGACGAATCTCGGCCTGCAAACTCGTGGGAGACTTATGCTGGCTGATATAGAGTCCGCCGGGCTTCGTGACGCGTGCGATTTCCGCAAATGTTCGCGTCACGTCGGCTACATAACACGTACTGACGGGATGAATCACGACGTCGAACGTCCCCGCCGCGAACATCGCAAGTTCATCCATTGAGGTTTGCACAGCGCGGATGTCGAGCTTTCGTTCCGCGGCAACGCTTCGATCGAGGGCCAGCATTTCGCCACTTATGTCGACAACCGTTACGCGCGCGCCAGCCGCGGCATAAATCGCGCTGTGACGTCCGCCACCGGCGGCTAGGCAGAGCACTTCCAAGCCGGCCACACTACCGCCTAGCCACCCCAAAGGGTCGACCGTGTCGAGAGGTCGGGCGAGCTCTTCGTTGGATGCAGGCCGCGCGAGGGGAACTTGTTGCCGGGCGAGCTTATCCCACGCGCGGGCATTGTGTTCTTTTTCCGGTGTGTCGGGCATAAGCTAAGCTCGCGGAATGGTTCGCGCACTCGAATCCAAGCAGTTCATCAATTGAACCATTCCGCAAGCCGCATGTCACGACATAAACAGGCTCTCACTAGCCGGAGACAAACTTGTCTCCGGGCCCGGAGGAAGTTGCCCTCCGGCTAGCATCGACGTGTGGCAAATGCAACAATCGCCAGACCGAAGAGTGCGATGGCACTTGGCTCGGGAACTTGCCCACCCATTGCCGAGGCGGCAATCGTAACGCCATCGAGTTCAAAATTGGCGTTGGCCGCGGTATCAGCCACGCTGAAGCGGATATAACCCACCTTCGAGAGCGACGTGCCAGAAATATCGAGCCAAGTTCCCCCCCCCGAACCACTCAGCAATTCAAGAATGTCGGGATTGCCGGGATCGGACAGCCGTAAGCCGTTGAAATCGCTCAACGCACCGGTAAAAGGTTGCTGGAAGCTCGAGGGGTTCGTGCCAGCCAAGTCGTTGTAACCTTGCGTCGGGATATCGAACGTAACCACGCCCAGGCTTTCCCAGCTGATGCCGTCGGCGCTGACTTCAACCTCGGCATCGTCGATGCCAAAGGCGAACAGCGGATTGCCGGCTTGGTTGTTGGGATAATCTTCGTCGGCGATCCCCACGTTGGTGAAGACGCCAATCTCGGGACCAGCACCAGGAATCGCAAAGTGCGAGAGCCGCAACGTGAGATGACCGGTCTCGCCGATGGAAATGAGCTCATCGGCGCCATAAGCCGGATTAAATGCGGTGACATCACCTGGGAAAATTCCTTCGCCCGTATAGCGTTCCGGCGAGCCGAGTGCTGTGCTGGGATCGCTGTATCCCCCCGCCGGGTTCGTGCCGGGATCGTACGAGATGACTTGGTTCGCAAATTGCGCGTAAGTCGATTGTGTGCCAAGGAGTGCCGCGAGGCACAAACCTAAATTCCATTTCATGAGACAATTCTCCGATCGTGATGCAAAAGTCGTGGAAGCATGAACATAAACGAAAACAGCAACAGGCCTGTTGATGGTTCTGGAAGGACGGAAACTAAGGGGGAAGGGGGAGGGGGGAAGGCGGACGGTGATTCGACGCCGTAGCTTGTTTGCCAGTGTGCGAGATCATCGGCACTCAAGGGAGCAGGGGATTCGCCGCGTTGCCAGGCGAGAAAGTCGCGGCCGTCGATGTCACCATCGCCATCGAAATCGGCATCGACTTCGGCGGCAAGTGGATTGCGTGCGAAGGCTTGGTTGCTGAAGCTGGGCGAGAACGCCAAGCTATGCCAACTTTGGTTCAACACGTCGCGGGAAGAAATGCCAGATCCCGAACGTGCCCAAGTGCCGCCGTCGTAGGGATTGCCCGTGGCGACGCCGTACTGCCAAAAGCCGGTGATGAACCAACCCTCGGCATACCAATCGCCGGGATCGACCGATTCCGCTCCGTCGGTGGGTCCCGAGGTCGCAAAGCCTTGTTCATCGAAAAACGTGTCGTCGGTGATCGCAAACTGGCCGTCTTCGTTAGCATCGTAACCCATGCCCACAACGCCGGTGCCGAAGCCACCGATGCTGCCAATCTTCGCGAACAGGCGATTGTCGGCTGCGATGATCGCCGTGATCATGTTGACCGCTTTGATGTTGCCATCCCAGCGGAAGCCCCAAACAAGCGAATTGTCGGTCGTGGCATCACCCTGCCAGTCGAGGGCCAGAGCCGCTTGATTCGCGCCGCTGCCGACCCAGAAATCGATGTCGTCGAAATTAACAACCGCATCTGCCATCGCGTTGGCATTTGCCACGCACAAAAGCGCGATCATAAAAAATGCCGTTAGCCGGCAGCGTCCCGCTGCCGTGTGCGATTGATAAATCACAGCGCTTCGCCTCCACTGCGAGTCAGCAGCGCATTGAGCATGGCTTGTTCAACCTCGTCATGGAGGAATGAAACATGTCCATCGCAAAAGGTGACCGACGCGCCGCCGGGATGGGGGCTACCGATTTCGTTGTCGAGGCTCGGATGATTGATGGGGTTGGATTGTTCCTGAGCAAAGATGTTATGTCCGTTCGCCCATTCCATGCTTGTGGTCGCGATATCTCCACTAGGCGTTGAAAGTTTTGATTCGCGTCTGAGGAACGCCTCGCCAATCATAGCCGTGTGGGCCGAGCCATCGGTCATTTGCTTGAAAGTGACGGGTTCGTTAAAGAGCATGACTCCCAGCGACTGGTCATTAATATGTTGAGTCGAGGGATTCTCAGCCTCCGGATCTTCATAGACATCGCGCCCATCACCTTCGACGCCGTACAATCCCGCGTAGTCGGTAAAGCCTTGCCCCCGCCACAAAGTTGCCGTACTGTAAAACTGTTCGCTTGGTGTGCTGGGACATAGGAAGAGAGGAATCGTAATCGTGGTGAGATCACGATTGGGCGATTGGTAGGCAGGCAGATCGATATCGTATTGATCCCATAGCGATTGATACTCGATGAACGGAAGCAACTGGACGTTCCAGGAGACAAGTTGCTTGCCCGAGCCACCCGGCAGCATGTTGTTGCCAATACAGCCGATGGGGAGTTCCCCACGTTGTTGCTCGAAATTGAGCGTCGCCGTGCCATTCTCGCGCAAGTGGCTTTGGCATTGCGTGCGGCGCGCGGCTTCCCGAGCGGCTTGGATAGCTGGCAGCAAAAGCCCCACGAGCACGCCGATGATGGCGATCACCACCAAGAGTTCCACGAGAGTGAAACCACGCAACTTAAACGGACTAGGATGTGCTCGAACGCCAAACATGAACGACTTTCTGGTGTTCGCATATTTTTGCCGGGACCTTCAGCGCAGCAATGCGCCTCAGAATCAAATTCAGACCGACAAAGAAACGCGAACTCGCAGAGTTTCCTCAATTACGCGGCCGGCGTCCCTCGCGCCCATGCTACATGTAGCTAGCCACATACAACGCATTGGTAGGTCTTCTGACTCCCAAGCTCAAGCGAACCGGGCCTTCTCACCGCAAGCAAGCTGACGGCAATGGCTCTTAGAATTAGTTCGCTTGATCGGCTCGGTCACAGCGGCGGGGCCGTCCCGGACTGAGATTCCCGAAGAATCTGGCACCGGAGTTCCCTGTTGTGTCGGCGTAAAGAGTTTTTACCAACCGACCACCAACGCACGATCAAATACAGACCGAAGTGTAATGCGTGAGCAGCGGAGTGTCAAACATACATAAATTAGCAGTTATTTTGCCTTATTCAGCAACCCAATCGCCTGTTCGCAATCAATCGCATGATCGGGGCGAGGGTATTCCGCGGTGAAGACTCGCAAGTCATCTTCGGGCAAGACTTTCACAAAACTTTCGTCGATTTCGCCGGCGGAATTTTCGAGGGCTTTCAAATTCAGGTCTAAATGTTTCGCTAAAAAGCGAGACGCGGCGGCGCGTTTCGAGGGCCCATAGTCGTGGCCTTCGCTTGGGAAATGGGCATTCTCGATTTTGTCGTCTGCGTTAAAGAAAGAATAAATTCGCTTGATATGGGGGTACTCGACTTCGGGTGTGTTGAGAGTCCAATCGCCGCCGTCGGAGATGAGCATCATCGGCTTGGGTGCCACGAGCGCGGCAATCTCGACATTGTTGGTTTCATAATCTTTTGTTTTGTGAATCGGCATCGCGCTTTCGCATTCGCAACCGCCGAAGAAGTGAGCCGATACCTGTACTACGGGGATGGACAGATCAATGCGGTCGTCAATCGCGGCGAGCAAGAATGTTTGCGTCCCACCACCCGATTCACCGGTGACTGCGAGACGGTCTTCGTCGATAAAACCGAGCGATTCCAGAAAATCGAGAGCACGGATGCTGTTATAAGTTTGCAGACGCTGCACTTGATAGCGGCGATGCTCGCACTGAGTCGACTCGCCGTAGCCGATCATGTCGTAACAAAAGGCCGCGGCCCCCATGAGTGCTTGAGCCGCGCAACGCTTTTGCATGTATTCCTGCATGCGGCCGTTGCCGAGATGACCGTGGGGATTCAAGATGCCGGGGATTTTGCCGGTGAACTCAGCGGGGAGATAAAGGTTCCCCGTCACCCAAAAGCCAGGCAAGCTTTCAAATGCCACGTTTTCGACGGTGTAGCCATCCATCTCGCGTTTGTCGCGACGGATGACTTTGAGATCGCACGGCTTCGGCAACTTTTCGAGTTGTATTCCGCGCCGCAGTCCCGTGCGAAGCAAATCGGCGCGCTGCTGCCAGCTCGCACGATCGTTGTAGAGCGAGGCCTTTTCAGCGAGTTTTTCCCGGCCTTCGGCTTCGGTGTAGGCGGGTCCCTGGAGGAGGGTGATTTCTTGGGCGTGAGATGAGAAACTCGACGCTACTAACAGCACAACAAGAAGTCTAGATATCTGAACAGAGTTCATCGTGATCTACTCAAAGAAAAGATAGACTTCATAGTTTCTAAGACTCATTCAAGCGTTTTTCAAATTCAGAAGGAGAAATCTTTATGTCCCTTAAGATACTGCGCAAGGTACCAATTTTAAGATCCTTGCCCGCATGCACTGGCACTGATGTACGTAAATCTTCTTTTTGCAAAAAGTGATGGCTACCGCGCACACGAACGACTTCAAAACCCTCGCGTTCAAGGAACTTTATCATTTCCTTGCCAGCAATTCGCGGTAGCTTAGCCACCTGCAAGCTCCGCCAATTCGAGGTCGATCGTCCGTAGAGAGGGTTGCGTGATGCGACTCAGCGCGTCTTCCAAACCATAAGTTTCTACATAGCCGGCAAGTGCCTCTTTCAGATCAGCAATTGCCTCGTCCTCTGTTTCTCCCTCCCCGTAAGCTGGGATGTCCGGTAAACGAGCGGTAAAGCCGCCTTGGTCTGGATCAGGGATGAGTTCTATCGTTACAGACATGAAAAGGCTCCTGATAGTTCGTGGTTCTCGATTATACTCGGATCGTGAGCATTTTCGCACCAACAAAAAACCCCGCGAAGTGAAACACCTCGCGGGGTCGTTAGTTTTTAAGATCCGAGCGTTGTTAGTCCAAGAAGCCCGACAGTTCGGCACTGCGGCTCGGTTGCTGCAGTTTGCGAACGGCCTTGGCTTCGATCTGGCGGATACGCTCGCGGGTCACTTTGAAGATGTGGCCCACTTCTTCGAGCGTATAGCTGTAACCGTCGCCCAAGCCATAACGCAGCTTGATGATTTCGCGTTCGCGATAGCTGAGCGTCTTGAGCACCTTGGAAATCCGAGTACGCAACATCTCTTGAGCGGCACCGATGGCGGGGCTTTCGGCACCCGAATCGGGTAGCAAATCGCCAAAGTGGCTGTCTTCGCTGTTGCCGACGGGGCGGTCCAAGCTGATCGGATAACGGCTCATAGCCAACACGCGGCGGGCTTCGTCGACGGTGCATTCGGCGGCACGAGCGGTTTCTTCAATCGTCGGTTCGCGTCCCAGGCGTTGCAGCAAAGCTCGCGAAACGTTCCGCACGCGGCTCATGGTTTCGACCATGTGAACCGGAATGCGAATCGTGCGGCTTTGGTCGGCGACGGCCCGGGTGATCGCCTGACGAATCCACCAAGTGGCGTAGGTACAAAACTTAAAGCCACGGCGATATTCAAACTTGTCGACGGCACGCATCAAGCCGGCGTTGCCTTCTTGGATCAAATCCAAAAAGCTCAAGCCGCGGTTGCGATACTTTTTGGCAATCGACACGACCAAACGTAAGTTGCCTTCGGACAAGCCGCGTTTGGCTTGCTGATACTTGGAAAACACGTCCCGCAAAAAGAGGACGCGGTTACGAAGGCTCGTGGGTGTTTCTTGAGTCATCCGCAAGATGTTGCGATACTCAACCATCAAAGGCTTCCGCTCGGACATCGGGCGGCGGTCCTTCTTCATTTGGTCGAGTTGCTTCTTGAGATCATCCACGCGGCGGCTGAACTCTTCGAGCGGAGCAATCATCGCTTCGATTCGCTGAGTCCGCAGACCCAACTCTTCGATCAGCATGACGGCCCGACGACGACGGCCCGCGAGGCGAACCCAAGCGGCTTTGCGAGCAGCGGGCTTGGCGCTTTTGCTGGTCGCCGTGCGATAGTCTTCCTCGTTGCGCTGGAGCAAGATTTCGAGCGTGCGCAAATTGTGAGGCAATCGGCCGAGAATTTGTTCTTTCTCCAAACGGTCGGTCACCGACACCTGCACCGTGCGATCGAATGGTAGTTCACCACGATGTACGCGGTTGAGCACCTTGTAGGCCACGCGAATCACATAGTCGCAGGCCAACAACCGGCGCCGGAAGGCCGTGCGAGTGTGCTCAATGCGGCGGGCCAAGTTGATTTCTTGCTGGCGGGTGAGCAGCGGAATCTCGCCCATCTGCGTCAGATACATCCGCACGGGATCGTCCGACCAGGATTCGAGATCGACAGTTTCATCGCCAAACTCGCTGTCCTCTTCGCCGTCAGCCTCTTTAACGTCGGTATCCAGCCCGAGCGACAAATCGTCATCGACGTCAACGTCGACGACATCGTCGATACTCTTGGTATCGAATTCCTTCTCCACGTCGGCGACGTTCGATTCATCATCCAATTCGTGATCCAATATCGCGTCGTACAAAGTCAATACTCCTCAACTACGGGAAGTCAGCAAGTGGTTTATGAACGGTTCGTGCTGGGATGAGCGATTGTGGCCAGGACCCAAGCCGGCCTTGTGGCCAGAACCCAAGCGGGTCGTGCGATCAACATCCGACGAGTTGCCAGGAAAGGGATAACGATGTCAAGCAACGGAAATGCAAGCAAAGCTCGCAACGCGTCGCGCAGGTGCATCGAACATTTGGCAAATCGAACCAGGAGAGTGAACGCGGCGATCAAACTATTCCCCTAAAAACACAAACCTTAAGAAAGTCATTTGAAAAGATTGGGTCTGTCATCAATTAAGACAACTAATTCTAACACCAATCGTTTCAAGGGCTTTCGTCTTACTCAATTTGGAAAAAAATTACGTTTACACGAGTCACACTGGACAAGTTTCCGCGCGACGAGCGCGAATCAAATTACCCAATGCGAACAATCTCAATCGTTAGGAAGCTTGCTCGCAGAATGTGTCGGCAGACTTCACGCGATCGGCACGGCCTATCAGCCTCGTGAGACTTCCCCCAACTTGGGTGTCTCGTGCTCGATCCTCAAAGTCAGCCCACATGCCCCTATGAGCGCGCTTGAATTTCAAATCACTGCTTTCTGAAATGGTCCTTCCTGGAAATGACGGTTTCCCAATCATGGCAAACCCACCATCAACCGAAGTACCGATCATTACCTCGGAACAAGTAACCGCACGCAACTTGTTCCGGAACCGTTCTCAGACCCTAGTCTCAATCAACCCGGCCAGCAGATATGCCCTTAGGCAATAAGGTCACTTGGCAGCTTTGGTTACACCACAATGAGAGTGTGAACCTGGAGGGGAGATGCCGAAGTAAGCGACTTATTTTGCGTGCGTCTGGCTCTTTGGGGAGTTACTTGAGGGGAGGGGGGAGAACCTATCGTTTTCAACCTTATAATTTTATCTGGGGACGAGCGGCGGTCCAGTGTTTTTTTGAAGAAAAACTTGACAAGCGATGAAAGTTGTCTTTTTCCTCGCCTTGAGTATGACGAGCGAGCCACAGTTTGTTGACTCGAATCTCGCAAATTCTATTTCAAGCTCATTACCAAATTAGTTGCCAGATAAGCACTTGCGCCCAATATGAGCGAGTCAGTTCTTATTCCTAGACCGGCAGAGTGCTGGCAACAATCCACTTCCGATCAGCACCAATAATAATGCGGACGGCTCGGGAACCACGCCTAAAATGATTCGGTCAGGTCGATAAGTGATCGGCAGCGTGACATCACCCACGGTCACTGAACTCACAGCATTTGCAAACCTGCCGGTAATCGACTTGGCCTTGAGTATCACAAAGGATCGAGAGGTGTTTGGCACATAATTGTCCAGTAATGAAAGTTCCAATAAACCACCGTCTATGGTTACATCCCCGATCACATGTAAGAAATCATGTTTCGAGCCTGCTTCTGTGCCGCCAAGCTCGATGTCGAGTAGGCCGTTGTCTGCAAATGTTACGCTTCCCTCGATGGTCAGATTTCCGGGCGACGTTCCTGGAGAGATGGCTGCCTCGTTAGCAACAGTGAAATCGCCCACTAGAGTGCCATTGCCGCTCATGACGGTCGTCGCTCCATTGATCTCCATGGGATGGCTTCCGCCGTTGAACAGAACCTCCAGTCGTTTTCCAGCCTCCGCCAGGATCTCTGCGCCATCAAGAGCCAACAGATGAGACGAACCGACGAAATTGACAGATGCGTGCGTTGAGCGCGCGAATTGCGCCAGAAATCGATAATGACGACGTTAGCAGATTCCAGGTCGTGTTGCTACCGATAACAAGTTCACCTGATACATCAACTAGTGCCACATCGTATGAGGCCTTCCAGTGACGTTCGTCGCTGAGCCCGCACACGCGCGAATTGTCAGTCAGTATCAACTCACCAGCAAAAGTGAGCCCCGGCAAAAAGACACCTTCCTTGAAGCCTGGCCTAATCGCGCCGATAAAAGCCTCGTCATGAACCGTGACACTACCGGCAAGAATGCTAGGTGACGCCTCCCCAACGCCAGACGTCTGTAAAGGTGGTGTGCTATAAAGAGTTCCGCCATAGACGTGGACATCGTTATCGATATTGGTGGCAGGGTCGGAATAGTGATTGCTGCCGAGTATGAGACGGCCAGCTTCTTCAACCCTGATAATTCCCGAGCCCGCATTGCTTGGTGAGCCAACGCGAAATGCCCCGGACTCCAGGGTAATGTTCCCGGAATATTCATTGGCATTGCCGAACCAGCCGACATAACGGCTAAAAGGATTTGTTTGTGTTCCGAGTATAGTCAGATCACCGCTGCCTTGGATGTTGCCATAGAACAGTGTTGACAAATTGTGGTGCATCGTCGAATCGCTTTGGACGTTGATCGTGCCCGTCGAACGCGCGACGCTGATACCTCCTCCATCCAAGGTGACGTTATTGGCAAAGTTACTGCTACCCGTTACCTCAAGCAGGCCTCCCGAGACTGAAAACGCAGCCTGTGGAAGCGTATTGTTGGTGACGAACAAATGTCCTTCTTCGACGAGTACGTTGCCCGAAAAACCGCTGGCTTGAGAATTTGTAAATTCAGCAGTGCCATCAGTTCTTTTGGTAATTGTTCCAGAGCCAGTCAGTACTGCATTGATTCTGCCATCTTCGAGGTATAAGTTTTCGACGTCTATCGGAGTTGCCGTGCCCGCCGTGAACAGACTCCTGTTGCGAATGTGAATTTCGTCAAATTCTACAAGACCGCCGGAGAATTGCATTTCATACGTCCCGTTGTCCAAATAGACTTTGTCATTGGCAGGGATAGCGGATCGATTTTCGACGATAAGCTTGGCGTTGGCGGTAGGTGAGAAATAGTCGGAACCAATAACCCAAGTTCCACCTGTGTAAGAGTTGGTGCCGCTCGTGCGCATGCTATTGGAACTCACGACGACCGACACGGCCCCGCCACCAGCGTTGTCCACGATGTTTGCGCCAACGCGCTCCGATTGGTGGAATATAAGTTCCGTGTCCTCACTTGTGCCGGCAGTGATTTCGCCATTGATGATTTGTTGGTTGCGGAAGACGCCGCCGCTGACGACTGTGAGTCGATGGCCATTAAGGTTTACCGTGTTCGGATCACCGGTCGAGTCCACTTGCAGGGAAGCAACAGTTAAATCGCCCGTGAGGGTGTGATTGCCAATAACTCGCACGTGCTGGTGGGGTGCCGCGGTGTTCAAATTTCCAAGGCTGGCGGGAGTTAGCGTTCGAACCTTACCGGTGTTATCGAGAGTGGCAAATCCATTTTCTGTTACCGCCCAGGGACCGATAATTCCGTGTTCTGGGATACGCCCTAGGATTCGAGCAGCATTCAAGTTCCCCGCTTCAAGAAACCGCAGAATGGATCCTTGTTCTCTATTGAGCTGGCCAATCGTCAGCCCAGCGGCCAAACTGCCATGGTCGGAGCTTACGGCGATTCGAGTACTGCCTTGTTTGAGATGAAGTGTACCCAGGTGTTCGGATGTGGGTGTCGTTGAGTTAGAGGCCAACGAAATATAACCCCCTTTTGAATCCACGACCACCGTGTCAGCAATGCGGTCTGTGTTCGCGTTAGGGTATAAGTACAGGGTACTGCCTTCCTCGATTGCAATCTTGTTGATTCCCGAGAGACTTCCGCCATACATATTGAGTGCAGCCTCGTCGAGTAAGCGTAACGTACCCGTCAAGCTCGATTGGGCGGTGCGTAATTCCAACCCTCCAGAACGATATGTCAGGTTGTTTCCTCGAATAGTCCCCGTGATCGCGATCGATCGAGTCGATGAAACCGTGGATCCCTCATTGCCAACGTCCAAGGTCCCGGCGAAAACCAAGGGTACATACGAATTTCCAGCGTAATGGAAAGCAGATCGGGTCGAATTGAATCCACCATGAGCGTTGTGCAGGTAAATGTCGTTTTCGATGACGTAACCCGATGGATATCCGCTCGTAAGATTGATATGCAACTGGCCCTCTTGGCTGACGTGAATATCACTGTTGCCCAATTTTGCCCATTCAGTCACAAAGAGGCGACCACGATCGACTTCAAAACGGCCACTGAAATCGCTGAGGTCTCCTTCAAGGCCAAGATTTGCCCCCAACTGTCGTATAGTTCCTGTTCCGGTGACTTTGCCTTGAATGACGCCCTCTCGCAGGGACCGCAACTCTCCATCGACACGAAACGCTCCCGCGCCCGACGTTGTCAGCCTTGTAAGATTGTTTGTTCCCCTAAGCATTATGAGACGCTCAAAGCCAATCTCTTGGGTTGCTTCCATGGTGCCTGTGTGGTGTATCCATGTCTCGTCATAGTTTTGTGCCGCATTGAATACCAGTGTGCCTACATTGCTAAACCCTTCGCTGACGATGGCGTTCCCCCTCGTCGGTACGTTGAGGTATAGCTTGCCGGCGTCCACGTTTGTGGCGGCCAACGGCAAGGCGTCGGGATGGTTGACATGAACATTGCCACCGCGTGCTTCGGCAAAACCAGTGAAGCTATTGGCTGTGTTGAGATGGACATCTGCCGTAGTGGTGCCGATGAGGCGCAGTGGTCCATCTCCACTGATTTGGCCATTGAAGTTGCCTCCGTAGACATCATTTCGCAGCGAGTTATCCCGCAAGACATGAATACTACCCGTGTAGGTCGCGTTTCCCCTTATTGAGGCATCTGGAGTTCCGCCCAAAATAATATTGTTTGCGACGATGGCACCGTCTGGAAAAAGCAGCTCGCCATCCTCGACAAAATAATCAATTTGTTCGCTGGGAAGAGCATTGAGAGTCAGATACCCACCTTTCATGAGAACCTTGGTTGATTGACCGAAAGCTCCTGCATGATTCACATAGGATTCGCCGGTGACGATAGTAACGCCGGTGTAATTGTTGGCAACGTTGAGCGTGGTGTCTCCAAGCGTCAGATCGCCTTGGTGCAGCAATGGCGAGGCGGCAATAATTCGACCTCCAAGACGAAGGTTGCCCACGCCCGACGAACCGCCCGTCCAAGATGTGCTGTTATTCGTAGCGCGTAGTTCGCCCCCATTTCCGCTCGTGATAATTGGTGTCTGGGCAAGCGTTACATTAGGCAGATATACAACGCCTCCACCAATGGTGATGGGATCGTTCGGGGCTGTAGCGGTGCCCGTAAATCGCAAGTCACCGCCTTGAACATTAAATTGTTCGTTGGTTGGCACTTGCACCACCAACGAGCCGCCCTGAACAATAGTGCCCGCCACGTCCGAGCCCAAAGCCATCGACGAGGCAGCGATCACCTGACCTGAAACGATGAAGGTTTGACCCAGATAGCTATTGTTGCCACTCAATGATATGGAATCTCGCGTCGATTGATTAACAAGCAGCAGACCACCCATGCCAGAAATACTACCTGTGATGAGGCTCGGACCGAGAACAGTTTCAGTCCCTCCTCGGCCACCGGACAATGGATTCTGAGGACGGCGTACTGTCGACAGACTTTGTAGTTCGATTGGTCCAGACAATGTCACGGCCCGAGGCACCAGCGTGCCTTGATTAAGTAAAAAAGATTCGGCAGTGGACAAATTAATGTCGAGACTTTCACCAGGGCCCACTATTGTTTGCCCATTCAAAAAGTATGGCCAAGAACCACACAAAAAGCTTAATATAAAAATCAGGCACGACATTCCATGCGAGCGTGGCGAAAGCTTCATCGTAATTCTTACCTTGAAATAACAAAAAAAACGCCAAACAAAGATCCCCATGCGCATTAACAATGCGGTAAGGGATCAATTGTTTGACGTTTTCAGTAGCGTTTTACTATGATTTAAATGACTTAAAGAGCAGGCTCGAACAGGTAATTCTTACCCAGCGCCGTAGTGCGATCTTGCCATGAGTCTACCAGAAATGCAATCAGAATTCTGCATTTTCGCGCAAGTTTAGCAAACCACGAAATTTTATTGACTATCGCTTCGTCGCGCCATCAATCAGAGTCATTCGCTCGGAAACACAAAGAGTGTGAAAACTCCAAACTGTGAAGAGCCTTGAACTTAGGGAAAGTGCACCTTTAGTACCCCCCTCCGTTTCCGCAGCACATACACCACGTCTTCGGTCGCCGTCGTGACTTCAACGGGCGTGTCGATATCGTAGCCAAAGTCGTAGATGCCCACGACTTCCAGATCGGGGGTGCTATCGATGAGCTTTTGCATTTGGGCGGCCGAATAGGTGCGGAAAATAACCCGATCTTCGATGCGAAACTGTTTCGTGGGGGTGTAAACGTCGAAACTCATTCCGACGGCTTCTTGTCGTTTGCGTGTATTGCAATCGATCACCCACAATTTGGAGAGAACCGCCAGATTTCCCCGCCGTGCGGCCCAGCTTTCCTCCTGCATCGGATCGACGCTCGTAGGTGTAAGATGCAGGCCCAATACGTAGATCCCGCCGGGACGCAGGGCATTGGCCATCGCCTGGAGATGATTTTCGGCCTGTTGCTGTGTGGCAAGATGCCGAAAGCTGTTGATCGTGTTGAACGCGGCATCGACGGGCTTGCGGAGCTTGAAGTCGCACATGTCCCCCACGAAGGTCGATCGGGGAAAGCCCGCCCGTTCGAGGCGATCATTGCAAAAATCGACAGCCGCTTCGTTGAGATCGAGCCCCCCGACTTTGTAGCCTTCCGCCGCAAACTTGACGAGCAACCGCCCCGTGCCGCACGCGGGTTCAAAAATATTCTTAACCTTCCCGCCACAATGCTTGTCAAAACAATCAAGCAGAAAATCGAACTCGGGCTTCCAGTCGGAACCGTACACCAAGTCGTAGTATTTGGGAAAGTCGTAGAGGCTGGCTTCGATGGTGGGGAGTGTCATGGGGCCTAGTGTATCGGCAGAACAATGAAGCCGCAATGAAAATCAAATTTCGGCTTTAATAGTACGACGAGGGATTCGAAGATATATGCCGAAGGCATTAAAGCAATTAGCCCGGGGTTGCAAAAAACGAGCTTGAGCGAGTTCTGCAGCTACCCCGGGGCACTATAGGATCACATCAACGAAAAAGGTGTGGGTAGTCGCGAGCCCCATCGATAATGCGAATTACATCAATCCCTTCCGGTCGAGGACGGTAAAAGATGATCCAGCGTTTGTGTCGTCCATACCGGCAGCCATCGAAGAGTTCCTCTGCCGCAGTACCCAGTAGCGGCATTTTTGCATAGAAATCGCATTTAGCGACGAGTTCCTCAATGATTTTTTCAGCCGTGTCAGGGCGGCCATCAGTAATCGCAATATGATCGGCGATTTCCAGTAGATCTTGTTCGGCCTGCAACGATTGAAATGCAATCGCCATGGCTAATTCTGCTTGGATGATAATCGCTCGCGTAGTTGCTGTTTGAGCATCGTCGCATCAAGAGGTTTTGTCTGTCCCGCATTGCATTGATCGAGACCAATTTGGAGTTTGGCTTTGAGGTCAATTAACTCCGACTGATAGCTGCGAAATTGTTCAACAGCTTCATCAAGGGAGCTGGGTAAATTTGCATCCGATGAACGCAAGACTAGAAACTCTTGAAACAAACCCAGTTCGGTGGATGAATTTATAGCCATGACAGTAACTCCTTCATGAATTCTACCACAGGAAGTCAAATACACAAAACTGGTACAAGGTTATTTCTCCCCCACGTAACGATTGAGCGAAATCTTCTTGCCGATTTCGACCTTCAACCGCTCAAGCACCGATTCCTTGTCGGTGTTGGAAAGGATTTGCTTCACAACTTCTTTGGGCGATTCGTCTCCCCAACTCGCGCCATGTTGGAAGTAATGCCGCGCGGCTTGGCCGACGATGTACGAACCATATCCCGCCGCGGCGCCTTGGGGGAGCGCCGTCGCCACGGTGCCGAAACCTACGGTGAGCGCTTTGAAAATGCTCGACGCATAACTCACCGCTGCTTCGCTGAGCATCACCCAGCCGGCTGCTTTAAAAATGGAAGTGACAAGGTCGCGTGCGTTTGAGGTGGTGATGTTCATGCCATACACGCGGCCCAGCGTGACCACCATCGTCGCATCGACTGCCGAACCCCCCAACACATCAAGAGCTGGTACGGGATTCAGTGCGACGGCTAGCGATTTGGTGACGGCGAAATTCCAGATTAGCCGCGAAGCCTCTGTTTCTCTTAACCGGATTCTCAGCGCCCCCATGCGGTCGCTCTTATCGGCGGCGAACATCGCGGCGTTGAGCGCGATCAACGATTTGCCTTCGGCGTTGAGAACTTCCAGTATGCGGCTGCGTAGCTCGCTCACTTTGGGCGCGGGTTTCCGCCATTCGTGCCGCACGCTGCCGTCGGGAGATTCAATTACGAATTCCATTTCACGCGGATTGGCCTGCGTCACCAAAATATTGGCCGGTTCGACTAAACCCGCGAGCCGGCGACCGCGGAACAATTCCAAGAGTTGCTCAAGTTCATGACGTGAATATAAATCTGACTTGTTAAGCACCAACAGAATCGGCTTGTGACTGGCAGCAAGTTCCAACAGAGCGGAGTATTCAGTTTCATTCAAATCGGAATCTGTGACGAACAAGACCAGGTCCGCCCGCGCGGCTGCCGAGCGGGCCATTTCCGCCCGCTGCGCGCCATCGACTTCATTGAGTCCCGGCGTGTCGACGAGCACGACTTCGGAATCCGCCAGCCCCGGCACGCGATAGCCGATGCCGTTCCATGGCACGTGCCACACGTCTTTGGTCCAACCCCCTTGCACGTTGACGTGGGTGATTTCATCACCGACCAACGCATTGATCAGCGCCGACTTGCCGGTGCTAATCTCACCAAAGACAACAATTTCGACCCGACCGCATTCGAGCTTTTCGGCCATGCGCTCGAGTTCGCTCAGATCCCGCGCAAGTTCCGCGCGTTCCGCGGTGGTACAGCCTTTGTACTTATCAATGGCGCGACGCACCGAATTCACGGCCGCGTGAAAATCGGTGTCGCGGTGCGTGCCGATGGGTGTTGTCTCGAAATTTGGGGAATCGCTCATGACTGGCCCTCGTCACGCAGCGATTTGGTGAGTTCCGTGCGACCGCGCTGCACGAGCTTGCGCAGCTGATCGGGACTGGTGAGCAATTGCCATTGATCGCGGGCGAGTTCCGCGATCCCTCCGGGTGGTGCTTCCATGTCGCGGCGATAGTATTCGACAAACACATTACCGATCCAGCGCGTGACGAGGGCTTGCGTGATGCCTTGCACAAGTCCGCCCGCAATCGTGCCAATGCCCGGCACGGTTTTCAGCAGCGAACCCACCCCCGCCGCCACGGCGGGTGAGACGGCGGTCGCTCCTACCATGGCGATGAGATTCTTGCCAAGTTGTTCGAGCATCTTCACCACGCCGTCGGTATCAATGGGCTGCTTATAAACGTTGGCCAACTCGATCACCATTTTGATCGTGATCGCACTCCCGCCTGCCAGGTCCAACAAGGGAATCGGATTGATCCCCGCGGCACCCCCAGCTGCCCACATGTGGCGGTTGATGATCTCGTTGGCCTTCGCATCCAGCACCGCCCGCACGCGATCTTTGGCTTCGTCGACAAGACCTCGCGATTGGAGCAGCAAATTCGCGAGCAACAATTCGCGGCCATCCTTCTGCACGATTTGTAGCAGCCGCTCGGCGAGCGGCGCCACATTCGGCGGCACTTCGTATTCTTCGGTCAGTTCCTCGCCAGTGGAAGTCACGCGAATCCGCTCGCGATTCACCGCCGCTGCCCGCACGGCGACGACATCTTTCGGAGCAATGCCAGGAAGTTGGGCGACGATCTGACCCACGAGCAATTGTTCCTCTTCCTCGTCGTACCAATCTTCCTTGTTGAGGCAGACGACGATCCGTTTTTCCATCTCGCGAAGTTTTTTTACGAGATCAACTTCATATGACTTGAGCGGCCCATCGACCACCAGCAGTACTAGATCGGCATTCTTGGCCGCCAGCGCCGCGACCGCGGCCCGTTCTTCGCCACGGACTTCGGCAAGCCCGGGGGTATCGACCAACACAACCTGTTCGTTCGTGGGCCAAGGGACTTCGCTCCGCACCGACGTTGTGCCGCCGATGACGTCCGAGGCAAAGACTTGCCGCCCGGCGAGCGAGTTGAGCAGCGACGACTTGCCGCTGGAGATCGTGCCGAATGCGACAATTTCGAGTCGCGAGTCGGCGTGCTTCTTATCAAGAGTTTTGAGGGCTTTCTCGATTTCACCGCGCAACTGCGCCGAGACCGCGGCATCGGCGGCGAAGTTTTGACTTGTGCTGAGGTTTTCGCGTAATTCTGCTTGAAGCTGCGCGGTCGATAGCTCGCTTGGGTTCTGTTGCCGACGTTCGCGCCCCAGGTCTTTCTTGCGAGTGTTTCGCCACAATCGATAAAAGACGACCACGGAAGTGCCGAGCAACACGAGCGCGCCCAAGCCCACCGCTCCGAGATAGCCATAAGCCAGCCACGGATAGGAGTTAGCGATTGTTTGATAGCCGCCAATGATCGAAGGGAGCCACGACACGAGCAAGTACCCCGCCACGGCGAGATAGATGATCAAGAGCAGCAACATTCCCCGGGGGAGTTTCATGTTTTAACGGTAAGGGAGGGAACGCGGACGAACACGATCAAACAGATTGGCGCGGATTAGATTTTACAGGAGGAAGCAGAGTGAGCAGAGTTGTAAGGTTAACCGCTCATGCACGCTGAATTTCGCAAATTAATGCGAGATCAAATATTAGCGAGTATTAGCGTTCATTAGTGGTTAGTCTTAGATCCCCTCTGCTTCCTCTGCGATCTCCTGTAAAAATCCGTAGTCTATCCTAAGCATAGTTGCTATTCGCTTGGCGAGACAGGTGATTGGCCGGGTGTTAGACCATTCCCCAGCGTTTTCGTAGATACCACTCGCCGCTCAAGCAACCTACGAGCGTCAGCAGCATCGGCCAGCTGTCCCAGAGGCTATGTTCGGTCGCGATTTCTTCCTCGAACTCTTCCGTGCGGTCTTTGAGTTTTTCGAGCAGATCAGGCAATTCCTCGGGCGCGAGTCCCGCTCCTCCGGCGTCGGCGGTGAGATTGGCCAACGATGCCATGAATGTGGGTTCGGCAGCAGGTTGGTCGAGCTCCATATCGCGGTCGGGAACCGTGAAGCGTGCTTCCGCCGCGCCGAGCACACCCGCTGAACCTGTGGCGGTGACATTGATTTGATAATCGCCGGGGATGGTGCTTTCTTCAAAGCTGCCGACGAAATCTTGCCCGCGCCGCGAAACATTGACCGTCGCGGTCGTGCCGTCGGGTTTATTAACTTCGACCTGAAATTTGGCATCGGCAATTGGTTCGCGGTTCTTATCCAAGGCCCCCACGGCGAATTCCACGCGGCTGCCGCGCTGGTAACGGCGTTGATCGAGTTGCACAAAGACGGATTCGCCGCTCGTGTCATCTTTCCGCGACAGCCACAACACGAGTTGCCGCCAGAAGCGTTTTTGCAATTCGCCAAAGCCTTCCATCTGCCACCGCCACGTGGTGTCGAAGGCCACCGCCGCGGTGCGACCTTCGCCCCACGTTCCGACGACAATCATCGGCGAGCGCTGCGGATCATCGGCCTCGGCAATGATCGCCGAGTTGGGTTTGATGGCCAAGCGATCAAATTTGTTAGCACCGTCGAGTGCGGGTAGCTTATTCCAATCGAGCTTGAGCGCGCTTTCTTCATCGAGTTGGAAGATCGGATGCAACCGATTGCCCGCGGTAAGTGGAATCATCCGCACGGGACCAGGCAAATGCATATCTTGTCGCGGCGGTTCGCCAAAGTTCTGCCGTTCGGCGGGGCCCATAATGATGGGCAGCACATCGTCCATCGGCGTGTTGCGAAAGCCCCCGGGCCCGAAACTATGAAAGCCCCCGACCATGGCCAGCCCCGCGCCGTGACCAACTTGATCGGCCATCATCTGCCAGGTGTCAGGGCTTAAGCCCATGTAATCGACGTTGCCGATGAGAAAGACGTCGTATTTGCCGTCTTGCAGTTGGTCGCGCAAGTCGAGTTGTTGCCGGCGATAGTTGATCTGTTCGTAACGGACATGCTGATCGGGATACGATTGAAGTGCCGCGCGGACAAACCGGGGTTCGATGCCCGGCCCACCACCCAGTCGCTGGGTCCCCGCAAGATAGAGGATATTGATGCCCCCCTTCATGACCGTGACGAACGTGCTTTGCGAATTGTTGGTCGTGGCGAGCTCACCGTCGGGGGGCTCGACCGCTACCGAGACTTTGAATTCCCCGGCCTTTTGCGGCGTGTAGCTCAGCGTAAGCGGGTATTGCCGCTGCCCGGCCGTGATGCGCACTTGTCGTGTATCGACGGCTTCCATTTCGCCGTCAGCATTTTCCCACAGGAGCTGCACTTTGACCGTTTGGTTACTAAATCCGTCTGCCGACAGCATGGCCTGCACCGTGGCGGGTGTTTCGGCGAAGAGTACATTGTTCACGAGCAAGTCGTCCACGCGCACGTCGGATTGTAATCCCAACGAAGGCTTGCCGTAGGTGAACGTGTAGAGCGGAATGCGATCAGTGGCCAACCGTTCGACAGGAATCTGCGGAGGTTCATCCCGAGGCGCGAACGCGCGTTGGGCGCCGTCGCTCATCAAGAGTACGGCGACGATCCGCTGTTGCGATTCGCCTTCCAACACATCGTCGAGCGCCGCACCAACGGCGGTCTGCGCACCGTCGGCATTTTCAGGCAGCTCAAACTCGCCGTCGTCGAATTTGACTTCGCTTGTTTTTTCATCGAAGTGATAAAGCTTCACATCCCAAGCTTCAGACAGCTCCGTGAATTGGTCCGATGCCGCGGCGAGTGAGTTTTTCAGTGCCTGCCAGCGCGACGTATCGCCGATGGCATCATTTATCGTCATGCTGCGAGAACTGTCGGCCAAGATCAACAGCGAGCCCGGCAATTTGTTGGTGTCGGTCGTGACCAAGGTTGGCCGGAGCATGACGAGAAACAACAGGAATGCCGTCGCGGCGCGCAAGGTGAGCAGAATTGTTCGCTGCTTGGGGGTCAGTTTTCTGCCGCGCGGCCCGACCGTGAGCACTCCGATCAAGAGCGCAGCGATGCACGCCATGAACCACCAGCCACCGACGGGATCGATCGACCAACTTGTCATGGCTGGCGCTCCTCACGGTAAAACCGATTGGAGAGCAAATACTCCGAACCCCACACGAGGGCTACGACCATGATCGCCCAGGAGAACAACTCACGACCGCGGCGGCCGATGTTCACGTATTGTTCCACGTCGGCAAGTGTATGAGCGAGTTCGACGCGTTGGGCGGGGAGCGCCGCCAGGATCGTTTGCGGATCGGCACGGACCAGATCACTCAGCTCAGCCTGCGCATTGATACTGAAACCTTCATCAAGCGCGCCGCTGGCTCCGCCCGCCGCGACACGATAGTTGCCGAGTTGCTCGGTCGTGCTGATGCGAATGGCATCTTCCCCCGGCGGCAAGGTTCTTCGCAACGCTTCGCCCGTCGGTTCCTTGAGCACAAAGTCGGTCACTTGTTGCCGCGGTGAGAGCGGCAAGCTGACCGTTTCACCGGCATTGAAATTCAGTTCGCCCCCTTGGTTCTGTGAGAGATAACCAACGATTTGATTGGCGAGCGCCACAAACACCCAGGGCGGGTCTTGCGTCGGCAAAGCATTCCACGAATCCCGTCCCAGCGGTGCGAGTGGGTCCGACACCGGTGTGGCAAACGTCATCACGCGACCACGACCGACGGAACGCTCGACCAGCGCGGGGTCGTTGTTCGCGAAACGTGCGACGACATAAGCATCTCCAGACAGTTCGCCAAACGTCCAAAAACTCCACACCGGATAAATCTGCCAGGGAATTTCCTCGGCATAGTTCCGAAAGCCCACGAGCGCAGGGTGGTCAAACTGCTGGGGGCGAAACCAAGTTTCTTGACGCGAGCGGAGTTTCAAAGGTCCGGGCAACAGCTCTTGCGGCGGATCGGTGTTGAACGCGCTCGGTACGGCCCGATGTCCGAGAAAAATACCAACGCCACCCCCTTTGCGAGCAAACTCCGCGAGCTTGTTCCAAACTTCGTCGGTAAGTGGCGGCGGGTCCAACAAACACACGGATTCAAAATCGGTAAGATTCAATTTGGCTGCATCGGCAAATCGACTCACCGTGCATTCAAAGCGTTGCGGTGCGTCGGGTCCCATCAGCGAAGGGCTCAGTGCTTCCTTAAGAAATAATGTGTCGGCCGCCGATTCGCCCAGTAGCAGCACTTTGGCTGCCGGGCGGACTTCAACCGTGAAGTAACGGCGATTGTCGAACTCCAAAGGATCGCTGAGCGCAATCTGCACGGCCCCTTGATGAACGCCAAGCGGCAAATCGCCGAGCACGAACTCTGTTTGGCCCGTGCCGTCGGAACCGAGTTCCACGATCCGTTGCCCGCGCTTCACGAGTTTTCCGTTGGCATCCTCAAGAAAGATTTCCACAAGCGGTTGTTCAGAATATCCCACGCTTTTCACGTCGACCGTCACGTTCAAGGGTTCGCCCGTGCGGAGCGAACTTGACCGCATCTCGACCGGAGCAAGCGACATGTTGCGCGCATCGCCACTTCCCACGTCGACGACGTAAATCCGCACGTCGGGCGAATCAGTGAGCGCCTTGTTAATCGCCGCGAGCGATTCCTCGTTGAACGACTCGATGCTCAAGTCGCTGAAGACAAACACTTCCTGCCGACGATCTTCCTGCTCGGCCACTAGATCGACCGCATTGCGCACAGCTTCGGCGAGCGCGCGGGGGTGTGTTTCGGGCCGCAACCCACGAATTCTTGTTTCGGCCGTGTTCTTGTCCGCAGCAAAATTGCTCGTCGAACGGCTTAAGTCGATCACCGCGATTTCGGTGTCGTCAGGCAACTTATCGACCAGCGTTTCCGCCATCGTCGTGGCTTTCGTTAGCCGGCTTTCATTCCGTTCGACATACTCCATGCGGAGCGAATTATCGAACACCAGCGCAACGGCCAGCGGGGCGCCTTCTTTGCCACGCAACCCCGTGCCACGCAGCGTGGGGCGGGCCAGCGCGAACGCGATGCCGGCAATCAACAAACAGCGCATCGCCAACAGCAGCAGATGACGCAGATTCAGCCGACGGCGGTTGGCATCGCGACGTTGCTTGACGAACCGCAACGCCGGAAAGAGGAATTGCTGCGGCTGCCGGCGCATCACCAGATGCAGAATAATCGGTACGGCGATCAAACCGATTCCGGCCAGCAATAGAGGGGTTAAAAATCCCACGACTTATCCCATGTTCTTGCGATTGATGAGATACTCGGTGAGTGCCCTGTCAAACGGCATGCTTGTGTCGAGCGGCACATAGTCGATACCGCTCTTGCGGCATTCGCGTTCGTAGTAGGATCGAAACTCGCGGATCTCGTCGAGATAATCTGCGCGATAAGCATCGGCATCGACTTCAATCGTTTCGTTCGACTCGGGATCACGCAGTTCCACGAGGCCTTCAAACGGGAAAGCGACTTCAGCCTGATCCAAGATATGAAACAGAATGACGTCGTGCCCGCCATGGCGCAGGCGGCGTAACGCGGCAATCACCGGTTCAGGGTCCACGAGCAAATCGCTGAACAGCATGATCAGGCTGCTGTGCTTGAGCATCGCGGCGAGTTGGATCAGGCTTTGCGCGACGTTCGTCTGATCGCGCGGCTCGAGATTGGCGAGCACCGACAGGATGTTACCGATCTGTTGACGCTTCGATTTCGGCGGCAGGCAATTGACGATTTTTTCGCCAAATGTCACCAGCCCGACGGGGTCGTTCTGGTGGATCATCAAATAACAGAGCGCTGCCGCCAGGCAAATGGAATACTCGAACTTGGTGAGTTCTTGTTCGTGGCTATAGGCCATCGACGCGCTCAAGTCCATCACCAGATAGCCAGTGAGATTCGTTTCGGCTTCGTACTTGCGGATATAGTATTTGTCGGTCTTTGCGTAGACGAGCCAATCGATGTCATCGGGGTTGTCGCCGTGAACATATTTGCGATGCTCGCTGAACTCCACGGAAAAACCGTGAAAGGGGCTGGCATGCATCCCCTGGAAGAAGCCTTTGATAATAAACTGAGCGCGTAGGTCGAGCCGAGCAATATGCCGAATGACTTCGGGTTTCAGATATTTTTCAACTGTCGACATCGAGTTCCTGTTAGCCGGCAGCGTCCCGTTGCCGAGTAAAGCATGAAACATTCATTCCCACGGCAGCGGGACGCTGCCGGCTAACTTGCTGCGTACTTCGGCTGCTCGGGCACGGGGATTTCTTTCACCAGTCGGGCGATCACGTTTTCAGTTGTCATCCCTTCGGCTTGGGCTTGAAAGTTTGTGCTGATGCGATGCCGCAATACGGGGACGGCCACCTTTTGGATGTCTTCAATCGCAACGGTGAAGCGACCGTCCATGGCGGCGAGCGCTTTGCCGCCGTGGATGAGGAATTGCCCCGCGCGGGGGCCAGCGCCCCAGTCGACCAGCTCGCGAATAAATTTGGGTGCCGATTCATCGCGCGGTCGAGTGGCCCGGACGAGCGAAGCGGCATACTTAATAATCAGTTCGCTCACGGCGACCGAGGCGACGAGCTTTTGCAGATTGAGGATGGCCCGTGATGAGAGCACTTTGCCGACTTCAGGTTTTTCATGCCGCGTGGTCGAGGCAAGAATCCGCTGCTCTTCGTCCAAGCTGGGATAATCGACCTTGATGTTGAACATAAAGCGGTCGAGCTGTGCTTCGGGAAGCGGATAGGTTCCTTCTTGCTCGATCGGGTTTTGCGTGGCGATGGTGAAAAACGGATCGGGCAAGGAATAAGTCGTTTGACCGATCGTCACTTCCCGTTCCTGCATCGCTTGCAAGAGCGCGGCTTGGGTTTTGGGGGGTGTCCGATTGATTTCGTCAGCGAGCAAGATATTCGTGAACACCGGTCCTTCGACGAAGCGGAAGCTGCGTCGGCCATGTTCGTCTTCTTCCAACACGTTCGTGCCCGTGATGTCCGAGGGCATGAGGTCGGGCGTGAATTGGATGCGTTTGAAATTGAGGTCAAGAATCTGCGCCAGCGTGCTAACCATCAAAGTCTTCGCCAGCCCCGGCACGCCTTCGAGCAAACAGTGGCCCCGCGTGAAAATGGCGGCAAAGATTTGTTCGATGACTTCGTCCTGACCGACGATGACCTTTTGCAGCTCTTGCTGCATGACCAACCGATGTTGACGAAAGTCCTTGAGAATGTCGCCTAAGTTACGTGACACTGAGATTGGCTCCTCGACTGATGAAAGTTCCAGCGTGAATTTTATAGGTCCGCCACGGGACCGACAATGCAAGTGAGGCGTGCATTGTTTTCCCAGTCGTCGCAGCTTACGATTAATCACGGTTTTCTGATTTAGACTGCGTGAATCGGTGTAGGCATGAAGCGCCATCGACGAATTTCGATTATTTTCTGTTTGCTTATCTGGCAAGCCGCGGTGCCCTATTTGCTTCATGCCCAACTGCTTCCCGGGGCCGCCGCGGAGCCGATCACAGCCGATCAGGTTCGCGAGTCGATCGACGGTGGCGTGAAATATCTGCTCGAGCAGCAGAATCCCAATGGCACTTGGAACGATCTGGCGCCCTATCCTGGGGGCGTGACAGCGCTTTGCACGCTCGCACTCTTGAACTCGGGAGTCGAGCCGGGGCATCCCCAAATTCAAAAGGCCCTCAGATATTTGCGCGACATCGAGCCGAGCAAGACCTATAGTGTGTCGCTGCAAACGATGGTCTTTTGCGCCGCCGAGCCCGAGCGCGATCAAGTGCTCATCCAGCGGAATGTCAATTGGCTCGAAGCGACCCAAGTCCCCAACGGTGCGTGGTCATATCCTTCCGGGGATGGCGACAACAGCAACGCGCAGTTTGCCGTGTTGGCTCTCCACGAAGCAGAACGCGTCGGGGCGCAAGTTCGCCTCGATACCTGGCAGAAGGCCGCTGATTATTGGGCGAAGTGCCAGAACCCCGATGGGGCCTGGGGCTATCGCATGGATTTCAACGAAGGCCTCGGTAGTATGACCTGCGCGGGCATAGGCGCCACCGTCATTTGCAACGAGCGCGTCCGCGCGGCCGATGCGAAAGTTGAAAACGGCTTCGTGCAATGTTGTGAGCCCTCGGAAGAAAATGATTCCATCGAGAACGCCATCAACTGGCTCGCGCGGAATTTTTCGGTGCGACGCAATCCCGGTCGTCGTGGCGGGGGACAGGTGTGGCACTATTATTATTTGTATGGACTGGAGCGCGTCGGTCGACTTACCGCGCGGCGCTTTATTGGCGATCACGATTGGTATCGCGAAGGGGCCGAATTTCTCGTTCGCCAACAAGACCCATTCAGCCATCGTTGGCAAGGACAGAATACAGCGGAGGATAGCCCGCACATTGCCACGTCGATGGCGCTGTTGTTTCTTTCCAAAGGTCGCCGCCCCGTGTTGATTGCCAAGCTTGAGCATGGCCCCGACATGGATTGGAACAATCACGAAAACGATTTGGCCAATCTCACCGCGCGGATCGAAAAACTGTGGAACATGGCCCTCACCTGGCAAGTGATGGACCTGCAATCGGCCACTGTCGACGATTTATTGCAGTCTCCCGTGCTGTTTCTCACGGGGAGCAAACCGCCGGAACTTGATGGCACCGAAACCAAGATGCGCGATTATTTAGATCGCGGTGGTTTTTTGTTTGCCGAGGCGTGTTGCTTGGACGGCAGTGGCTTCGAGCAAGGTTTTCGCGAATACATGGCCAAGGTCTTCCCCGAGGAGGAATATCGGCTCCGCCGCGCGGGGCCTGAGCATCCCATTTGGCGCGTAGAAGAATTGGTTCGCCCCGAATCGCCGTACATCGGCCGCATTTGGACAGTGGAATACGGTTGCCGCACGAGCGTGGTGTTCTCGGAAGTCGACCTTTCCTGCTATTGGGAGTTAACAGGCCGCGGCAGCCGCCCCACGTTTCCCGATGCGATTGAGAATCGCCTAGCCGATGCGAATGCAATCGGCGTGAATGTTATGGCGTATGCCACCAATCGCGAACCCAAGGGCAAGGAAGCGGCATTCGTCGACACGATTGATCCTGCGGAAATCTTGGCGGCGGGGAGTCGCGGCACGATTCAGATTGCCAAGTTGCAGCATGGGGGGGGCTGCAACGATGCACCGGGCGCTCTGGTAAATTTGCTGCGCACGGCGGCTCAGGGCGATCTCAAGTTGCAAATCAGTACTAACGAATATCCGATCTCGGCCGACAACCCAAATCTGTCTCGCTACTTAATGGCCTTCATGCACGGCCGGCATAATTTCCGCTTCACGCCCAACGAGCAGCAAGCTTTGCGTGAGTATCTCACCAACGGCGGCACGTTGTTCGCCGACAGCATTTGCGCGAGCAAGGAATTTATTGTTGCTTTCGAGCGAGAAATTCAAGCGGTTCTGCCGGATGCAAAACTTGAGCGCATTCCGATCACCGATCCGATCTTCAGTAGCGCGGCCGGCGGGTTTGATATTCGCAAAGTGAAACGCCGCGACCCAGTTTCGCGCCAAGCGAACGAACCGCTCGAAGCGCGAACCCGTGAAGTCGAACCCGAACTCCTGGGCATGCAAATCGACGGCCGTTGGGTCGTGATCTTTTCACCTTACGACATCAGCTGCGCGCTCGAGCAACACGAAGCGATGGAATGCCGCGGCTACACCCGCGAAGACGCGGCTCGTATTAGTCTCAACGTGCTACTGTACACGCTGAATCCCGACGCGGAGTGAGAATTGCCATCTGTCTTTCGCGTGGTAGAATTGTGGTATGATCCGCGCTTACGAAGAAATTGTTGACTTTATTGCCGCCGGCACGACTTCCGATGCCGTTTCACGGTTTGAAGCTTCGGAAGCCACGAAAGAGCAAGTGGCAAATCTCGTCCATAAAGAGAAAACCGTAGGACTTACAGCGGACGAGGCTTCCGAACTTGATTACTTCTTAAAGATCGAACACCTGATGCGGCTGGCTAAGGCGCGCGCTTTGAGTCTTCGCGCGTTATGAGCAATTCAAATCAATAATTGGTCTTCAATTTCTAAATAGCGTTCACTTCTCCACCACGCGCAACAACAGCGGCAGCGCCACCAGATTCCCAACCAGACCGCCGATCATGGTGAGGCTCACCAGCGTGCCGAAGTAGACCGTCGGGATAAACTCGCTGAAGCAGAGCGTTGAAAAGCCCACCATCAGGGCGAGCGTGGCCAGCACCGCGGCGCGGCCGACGCTCGATTGCACGTCGAGCAATGCTTGATCGCGTGACAGGCCTTGACGCTTTAATCTTAGATAGGACATCACGTAGTGAATCGAGCCGTCGACGGAGAGCCCCACCGAGACGGCGGCGATCATGGCGGCGCCCATGTTGATTTTTAGGCCTAACCAGCCCATCACACCAAACAACCAAAACACGGGCAAGATATTGGGAATCAGCGTAGCCACGGCAAGCGGCAAACTGCGAAATGCCCACGCCATCACCAACAAAATACTAATGGCAGAGACGGCAAAGGTCGTCCACTGATCGCGCAGTAAGCTTTCGATCAGGTGAGTAAACAACACAAAGTAGCCCGTGACGTGTGCCTGAGGGTATTCCTTGGAAGTCGTCGCGCGAACTTGAGTGATCAAAACGGCTTTTTCACTGGCTTTGAGACGTTCCGGGGCGCGCAACATAATGCGCAAATAGCGTTTGTCGCTGTCGGCGGTGGGGTTGTAGATCGTGGCGATGAAATCAGGAAGCCTTCCGCGAACTAGACTCAAACTACCCCGTACCGCCATATCAGCGCCAAGGGTAATCCGTTTCAAACCACCACTGCCCGCATCGAGCATATCGGCCAGCGAAGTTGTCTTGGTCAGACCGGGGGCTTGTTGGCGTAACTGCTCTTCAAATTCAAGGATCTCCAACACAAAAGCTTTATTCATTCGAGCAGGCGCAGGGATAAGAATATCCCAAACACCCGCCCCTCCAAAATTGTTGTCAACAAATTGAAATCCGCGGACGAGATCGCTGTTTTGACGAAAATTGCGGGTGAAATCGGTCTCTTGTTCGAGGCGAATATTTCCCACCACGGCCAACATTGTGATGGCCACGGAAGTCAGTCCAATGAGCCGAGCGTGTCGACAGCTCCAGTCGTAGAGCGCTTGTAAGCGCCATTGCAGACGCCTGGCCTCGAGTTCCGGTTGGGGTTTCTCGCGATGCTTGCCAAAGAGAATGATGGCCGGTGAAATCATCACGATTACGACGAGAACCAGCATGCTGCCGATCGCCATCATCAAGCCAAAGTCGACAACCGGTTTGACGCTGGAGACCATCAGCGCGGCGAAGCCCAAGGCATCGGTCAAGCAGGCATAGAACAGCGGGGCAGCCACCAATTCGGCGGTTCGCTGGAAAGCTTCGCGTGGCGGAAGCCCAGCGAGACGTTCATCTCGATAGCGAACGATCACGTGCATCACCGCGGCAATTCCCACAACGGTGACGATCGCCGCGAGCATCGAGCTCACCATGCTTAGCTCAAGATCGAGCGCCACGAGAACGCCGCGGGTCATGGCCAATGTCAGTTGCACTAGTAAGAGAGGCAGCACCAGCCAACGAAGGTCCCGAAAGCAAATCCAAAACGTAATCAACAAGAGCGCCAAGCACCACGTATTGAGCCGGCGTCCATCGATCTCCAAGAGATCAAACGCCTCGCCGATGAGTACCGGCTCGCCGATCAAGACTCCGCCGGGCAAGGGCTTCACAAGCTTGCGAAGCCCGGCCAGAGTTTCACGTGTGGGAACCTTCGCGTTGGCATCTTTATCCAACAAACAAACCACACCGGCTGCATCCAAGGTGTCGTTATGGGTGTAGCCGGCAAACACATCCTTGAGCTTTTCTGCGCGGATGTTGGTGTGAAATTCTTTTCCTGCATTACCAAGCAGGCCCGGAACATCGTGCAGTGATACGACTGACACCACGCCGGGGAGTTCTCGGGCGGCTTGCGCCAATTGATCAACGCGTGCCAATCCCTCGGCTGTGGGCAACTTGGGATCACGATATACGGCCAGGACGATTTGATGTTGCCCGAACGCTTGTTGTAACTTTTGATAAGGTGCGAGCAGCGGATCATCGGGAGCGAACATTCGTTCCAGGGACCGATCCATTTGCAAATCGCGCCCCATGTAAGCACCGGCTCCTCCCAATACGAGCGCCAACGCCAACAGCCACCATCGCTGCTCAATGAGCCAATGAATCGCTGAATGAGTGGAAGTGTCGGACATCGTGTCGGCATGACGGAGTGGGAAAGAACGCAAGGCGGGATGCGTAGTATCGATGTTCATGGCAGGCTCGACAACTCAAGGGGAGACGGGAACGGCCGGTTACTCTGCTGAGCGCAGGCGGTGCTGGCGTGTTACCTACCAAGTTGAAAAATCGAACGCGCCACTACGGCGGCTTGCGGAAGCCAGATGGCCGAATAATTTGGCGTTTTAAGTCGTTGACTTCAAAGGCTTTAGGAACTGCTAGCAACAAGCCAAAGTACCTTGCTTCCCTTTTTGACGGCTCCTATACTTCGCCACCCAAATTTGGGCAGGATTTTTTTCGTAACTCGAACCCTTGCTTATCGTTGGCACGATTGCCATTCCCATTTCAGAAAGCCCACCCCTGAGCATCGCGCGCATTACCAAGCGTTGCCCGCCCTCTCTCCGCACCAGCCGGACCGGCTCGCGGTGCGCAAAGTTTTTCCGTGTGTTGCTCACGCTGGTGTGTTTTCTCGGTTCGAATGAATTTAGTTCTCGCGACTTGCGAGCCGAGGAGCCTGCTCCAGCTGCGAGTGCGACGGTAGAGCCGATCACCATCGCGGCTGATTGGTGTTGCCGCTGGCAGCAAGGGACCTACGAAGTTTGGCATCTGAAAGGGAATTGCTACATCAACCACGGGCTCACCTATGCCCGTGCGCCCGAAGCTGTGTTGTGGCTCGATGCCAACCGACCGGCTCACGATCCGAATCGTGTCGTGGTGTACATGGAAGCTTCGCGCACCGACAAAGTCGTGATCGACGATTCTCCGGGCGCTGGCGATCAATCTTCGCGCAAGACCGAAACCGCTTGGTTCAAGCGTTTGGAAACCAACGGCGAATTGCGGATGAAATTGCCCGAACCGGTGATCGCGACTCCACAACCACCACAAATTTACGATCGGGGCCTCGCGCATTTCGATCCCGAACATCAACGCCAATTGATGCTCGCACAATACAACGAATTCTTGCCCCCGGCGGTCGCGGTTCAGCCTAGCCCCAGCGGCATGCGACGGATCGAGTTCTTCCCGCGTAGCGATTTTCCGCCTGATATTCAGAGCAAGAATCTGCCCTCGGGCGAAACGGCCGTGACCGTTTCCGGTGGTATGCGGCTGCTCATCGAAGGTTTGCCGACTAACGGTTTGCCGAGTGCTTTTGGTCCCGTTGGTACGGTGGATATCACGACCGATCGCGCGGTGATTTGGACTGCTGGCGACTTGGGCGTCGGTGGGCAATCGTTCCAAAGCCAGGACACGCCGCTGCAAATCTACATGGAAGGGAACATCGAGTTCCGCCAAGGGGATCGCGTTGTTTATGCCGACCGCATGTTCTATGACGTGCGCCGTCAGGTGGGTGTGATCTTGAACGCGGAATTGCTCACGCCGCTTCCCCGGACCGAGAATTTTGAATATCAGGGGCTCGTTCGCTTACGTGCCGCGGCGATTCGCCAACTCGATGCTGCGAATTTCTCCGCCACTGATGCACTGGTCACCACGAGCCGTTTGGAAGAACCGAGCTACCATTTCGGCGCCAACGAAATCACGTTCCAAGACATGCAAACGCAGGCCTTCGATCCGCAAACGGGGGCCGTCATCACCGATCACGCACAGCTCGCCGAAAGCCAAGGCAATTTCGTCTATCTCTCGGGCGTGCCAATCTTCTATTGGCCGACGATTGCCACCGACCTGCGCAAGCCGACCTTTTTCATCGATAGCGTTCGTCTTGGCAACGACAACGTGTTTGGCTTCCAATCGATGTTCGACCTGGATGCCTACCAATTGTTCGGCATTCGTAACGCTCCCGCTGGCACGGATTGGGGTTTGAGCCTCGATTACTTGAGCAAGCGCGGTTTGGGCCACGGCACCGATTTCTCGTATGGCCGGAACGATATCTTTGGCTTTACGGGTCCGGCGCAAGGAATCTTCGATTACTGGGGCATCTACGATAACGGCAACGACAACCTCGGCTTTGGCCGCCGCGATATTGTGCCCGAGGCAAACTATCGATATCGGCTCTACGGCCAACATAGGCAACGGTTGGACAACGGCTGGGAAATCACCGGTGAATCGGGTTGGAGTAGCGATCTCACGTTCGTCGAGCAATACTTCGAACAAGAATGGGATGAACGCCGTGATCCGCGCACCGGTCTGCGGGCGAGGCACATCGTCGACAATCGCGAATTCCTGATCGAAGCCAATGCCCAAGTGAATCCGTTCTTTACGGAAACGGGTTGGTTGCCGCGACTCGATCATTACTGGCTGGGTCAGTCGCTCTGCGACGATACGCTCACTTGGTTTGAGCATTCGCAGGCGGCGTATGGGCGCATTGACTACGCAAGCACGCCGACGAATCCGACGTTGGCCTCTCAGGTGGCCGATGGCTTGCCGTGGCAAGGTCCTCCCAGCACGAATTTGGCGGGTGAGCGCTTGGTCACGCGTCAGGAACTCGATCTGCCCATGATGCTCGGTGGCGTGAAAGTCGTGCCGTTTGCACTGGGTGAACTCGCGCAATGGGGCGAGGATCTCAACGGCGAGGAACTTCAGCGGGCGTACATTAACACTGGCGTGCGGGCCAGCATGCCGTTCTGGGCGACGTTCCCGAGTGTGCAAGATCCGTTGTTCAATTTAAATGGCTTGTCGCACAAAGTCGTGTTTGAAGCGGAAGCCACCTACGCCGATTCCAGTCAAGATTTCGATCAACTGCCGCTGTACGATCCGCTTCAGGATCAAAATATCTTGCAGATGAACTTGCGAACCTACACCGGTTTGTTGCCACCCCAGATTCAGGATCCTAAATTCCTTGCACCGAATTACGCTTTACGGACCGGTATCCAAAGTTGGGTTACGTCGCCGACGACTGAAATCGCCGACGATCTGGCGACCTTGCGTTTGGGTATGCGGCATCGTTGGCAAACCAAACGTGGTGGCCCCGGGCGGCAACACATCGTCGATTGGCTCACTATTGATTCGAACATCACGTACTTCCCAGACGCCAATCGCGATAACTTCGGTCAAGATATCGGCCTGTTCAATTACGACGCCCGTTGGCATTTGGGAGATCGCTTTACCGTCCTCTCGGATGGCTTCGCCGACTTCTTCGGCGACGGTATGAAGACGATTTCCGCCGGTGTGCTATTGAATCGTCCCACACGGGGCAATGCTTATCTGGGCTTGCAATCGATTGGCGGGCCGATCGAGAGTAACGCCCTGATTGGCAGCTACAACTATCGCATCAGCGAGAAATGGATTTCCTCACTCGGTGCTTCTTACGACTTTAGTGATACCGGCGCGATCGGCCAGTCAATTTCCGTCTCGCGGATTGGCGAATCGCTGCTCGTGACTTCCGGCTTGGCGTACGATTCATCGAAAGACAACGTCAGCTTCATCTTTGCTATCGAACCACGATTCTTGCCGAAGCTCAATCTCACCAGCCGCACCGGCATCGAAGTGCCACCCGCGGGCGCGTATGGGATCGAGTAGCAGTACTCCCAGAGCTGGGACAAATCCCAAACGAGCAGGCTCGCCAGGTGTGTCACTTACTTCTGCATCAAAATTAAAACACCGGCCACGATCGCCAGCACGGCTGTGATGTCGGCACTGTGTGAGAAGCTTACCCCTAGGAATGGCGCGGTGAGCACGCCGAACAGAATCAGCCAAATGGCCAGCAATAACATCCCGAGGTTCTTGGGAACATTCATCGTAGGATTATCCAAGTGAAAGTAGCTTCGCCCGGATTGAGAAATCCTGGCCTATGGTGTACTTCGACAGGCGGCCTGATGAGCATGAGCGCATCACGAAAGTGAGAGCACATTCCGACGAGACCTGACCGAAGGACCGGGTTGAGCCAATATTCACGCTCCTTTTGTCAGCAAATTGATAATCCAGTTAATTTAAGTGTATTGAATGAATTGCCCAGAAGATCGGCTATTCACTTAGTTCATTTCTGCGCTCACGTCGAACCGTTCATACACTCGTTCGCCCATCGCCGACAATTGCGAACCCCATTCGCTGAACGATTCGCGCAATTTGCCCTGAGTCGTGCGGGAAATTTCGTTCAACACCGTGACCTCAGGAAGTTTCAACTGCGCGAGCGGTGAATAATCTTGCGATGTTCGTGCGGCTTGAGCGAACACGCCCAGCATTTCGTCGGGCATCGCCGCTAATTGAGTCGAAATCATCTTGGCGTGCTCGGCTCGCGTTTGCTGTTCCGCGTAATTGTTGAAGAGCAATGTACCGACCAGCAAAATCGCTGCTGCGGCAGCCATCCAGCCAACTGGTCGGTAAGCGAAGACACGTTCAGGCGGTGCTTCGCGTCGAGCTGTTAAGCTTATCGCGGCAGAAGCAGGCCGACTCGCCAGCTCCTTGCGACGAGTGCTCGCCGACACGCGCAGCAAATCGTCGAGTTCTTGGGCCTGAGTCGCATAGTTGCGTAAATTCGCATCGCGCCGCTCCAGCCAACGCAGCCAAGTTGGCAGCGGTGTTCCTTTGTCAAATGAGCGTTGCATCAGAAATTCGAGCCATGTGCGAATCATGATTTGTTTCTCCCGGCGAGCTGGTAAACCGCGTCTCCGCTGCCTGAATCAAACAGCAAAGTGGGCGATAGCTCAGTGTTCGAGAATTCCTCTTCGGCAGCGTCGTCCTCCGTGACGGTCAGTTTTTTTAAATGAGGCAGCAAGGCCTTACGAGCGCGGAACAACAGCACGCTGACCGATGTTTTGGTTCGCCCCAGCGATTGGGCGACTTCTGGAATCGATTGCTCCTCGCCGTAGAACAACCACAAAGCGGTCCATTGTTCCGCCTTTAATGCACGGTCAGCGATCTGCCAGAGTTGATCGCGTTCTTCACGGCGGCTGGCTTGTTCGTGGGGCGAATGCGAGCCGTCGGTCAATTCCAACGGCCCGTCTACTTGTTGCCCCATTGGCAAAGTTTTCCGACGGGAATGCCCCGCGGCGAGTCGCAAGGCGATTGTGAATATCCAAGGACTCAATCGTTGCTGTGGATCGTAGAGATGAATCTTTTCGTACACCCGCAGCAAGGTTTGCTGCACAACGTCTTCGGCGTCCTCCCGCGTGGGAAGACGCCGTGTTAAGACGTGCAGCAAGCGCGGTCGCAGGCGACGGTCCAGCTCTGCAAAACTTTCCACGCAGCCGTCCTGCACGCGCTGAGCCAATTGCTCATCGCTCTGATCTGCCGATTCGGTGGTTGCCGTTGGATTCGCCATTAAAGCGTGGACCGTTGCGTGAATCTATTTAATCTCGTCAATTAAGCCTTGAACCACATCATAACCGACTTGGAAATTGGCTATGACGCTTGTCTCGCCTTCAGCATGGCTCACGCTCAGGTGATTAAGCATCTCGGCCAGCTTTTTGGCTTCTTCGTCGTTGTCGGGGACGGCCAGTTGCACCATCGCCTTCATGCCGACTATTAACTGATTGATCTGCTGAGCCCGAGCCGGCGTATCGGCTGTGATATTGGCGTCGATGGAGAGCGTATCTTGTGCTGACGCAGCCGAAAGGGCCAGCGACTGAATCGTCTTGATCAAACCCGAGCCAGGGGCATCTTGATCGATTTCGATGGGAGCTTTGGAAAGATCGTTTACGGAGATTGACAGAAACTTTTCGCCCGTGAGTTGGCCAGCAAGTTCAGCCGTGCCTGCAGTTTGCAATTCCTTGGCCAAGGCTACGGTTGTTTCGCGATTGAAGGAACCGACAAACACGTAATTCTGATTGCCGCTGGTCTTGGGCATCGCGCACCACATCCGGGGGATGTCTTCTTTTTCGGCAACGAAGGAATGCACGATCGTATTCTCGTCGAGGTCTTCCGATTGGTAACCGGGAGCGGCTAGAAGCCACCCTTCGATATTGCCACGGTTAGGTCCGAGGTTGGCGATTACAGTCGCCGATGTTTTCTCGAAGTCGTTACCGTAAATCACTACCTCACCAATCGCCGTGCGTGGATCGAAGCCTAAGGCGTCGATGAGTGCCTTCACATCGAGTTCTTTCTCTTTGCCTTTGTCGGTATTCTCGGCGATGACCTTATTAATCATGTCCCCCAGCGGACTGGCAAACAGACCTTTGACGTTGATGTGCAGTTGCCACGCCGCGTCGGTCGTGGGGGCCGTCGCCGTGGTTTGCGCGATCGCCGGCAAAGCGGTTAAGAAGAAAACAAGCGTGAGTAGTTTTGAAACGTATTTCATGGTCGCACTCCTAGCAAGAAAATGGGATCGAAAGGTGTTGGTTTTTAGCGGCCGCTACCAAGACTACGCGACCTCAGCCCCGAGAATTACACACAGCATAACGCAATCGGCGCTGCTGGCATTTCGCCAAAATGGCGGGGAAATTGGCGATTTTGCAAAATTCGCCATAAAAGTTAGAAAACCGTTGGCTGAAATCAATCCAACCAGTCCTGCGCTTCGAGCCGTTCGGGGACGTACACCTCGGTGACGTAGCTAATATCTTTCGAGATCAGCGATTCGACTTCCAACTTGAAATCGTTTTTGAGCATCCGCTGAATTTCTGCCTGCCAACGCTTCTTTTTCTCGAACCACGGGTAATGCGCAATCTGCTTCGCGCGTTTGCGGTCGTTTTCGTTGAGCGCGATCTTCACGCTGTCAGAGAGTTGGCAGCGATCGAAGTCAATGCTGCGTAGTCCTAAATACTTGGCGTCGGGGATCGCCATGCGTTGCGATTCATAGGCGAGGTTAATCGAACCCTGTTTGATCACGCTGTAGATATAGTAGCCCCACGGATCGTTATCGAGCACACAATACACGGGCAGTTTCAATTCATTGTGCAATCGATAAAGCATTCGCCGCACGCCGCGCGGGGGTTGTCCACTGCCGTGCGTGAGAATGCAATTGTGCTTCTGCCAAAATTTGTCTTCGTTGAAGCGTTGCCAGACAGTGCCCTTTTCAACATGGAGGATAAACGTCGCACCGCACTTTTTCGGATCGAGCTCAATCACTTCGGGCTCAACAATCGAGGGGATCGCGTAGCCACCAGAGCCCATCCGCGAGCAATCAATCGTGTCTCCTTTATCGATCAGCGTGATGTTGCCGACCATCGCCCCGCGATTTTCCGCGTAGAGATGCAACTCTTCGCGGATCGAATCCAACAGTACTTCAACGTCTTCGATGATCGTGTCGCACTCATTTTGTTCGTCAAAAGTGTTTTCCTTGGAACCTTCGATCGTGGCTTTAAGCATGTAGTACAGACCCCGGAGGCTCGTTGTCTTTCCCTGATCGAGCAGCCGCTTGCAGCCGCTCGCTACGAGCATGGTGCGCATGTAGGCCTTGGCTTGCGACAGATCGAAGAGCTGTCGGCGGTTTTTACTGGTGCCCATCTCAAGGATGCCCTTGCGCGGGCTGAACTTGACGTTCGCCAGCGTGCGCGAAGGGATATCGACATAGGGATCTTTCCGCGTTTTCGCCGCGGCGACCACGCGATCCGCGAGACCAGTGATGCTCGTCATCGTTTTCTTGTCACGCGGCGTGAGTTTCACCGAGGAACCGCGCTTAGGAGCTTCAACTTTAACGGGGCGTTTCTTGGCCATGATGCTTATTTATTTGATTGCCGGTCCGCCGCGGCGAATTCCGATGCCGTGTGATTTGGTATGTGTAACGACTCGGCATCGGGACGATGCCGGCTAACTTTTTATTCTTCGGTTTCTTCTTCTGGTTCTTCGGCGACCGCGACGCGGTTGATGGCCGCTTCGTGCGACATGGGATCAACGATCAATACGTTTTCGCCCAAGTCGAGTTGCGTGGGGTCTTCAACCTTTTTGCCGCGTTCGTCGAGCTTCATGTCGGCGTCGGCCGTACGATTCTTGGCGACTTTCACGAGTTGCTCGTAAAGCTCCGATTGTTTCACGCCGTTGATTTCGCTGACGGCTTCCGAAACTTTCTTGAGATATCGCAAAAAGATTTCCCGGCGATCCGATTGTTGCTTCACTCGCAAGCGTCGCCGCAAAAACATGCCGAGCTTCCGTCCCACGGCTTGCAGTCCGAGCCGGATTTCTTTTTGAATCTCGGGATAGTTGGCAATCGCTTCCTTCGATTCGCTGGTGAACGGCACCCACACGCTCGCCATATGCACCATCAAACTCACCGGCCCCTTAGGAAGCGTCCCGCGTGACTGGCTCAAGCCATAGCTCCGCCAGTTCGTGCCGATGATTGTTTGCGTGATCGCACAGGCACTGTGTTGAAATTGCAACGGCACGCGGTTGGCGTACCGCAAGATTTCCATCGACTGGCCTTCGGAAATGTTCACATTCTTCATCGCGGCGAACAGGCTTTCAATTTCCTTAGGCTTGAGCTTGTTCGGCGTTTGCCGGGTGCCGATGCTGGCCGTTTTGATAATCTTGTCGGCCCCTTCGCCACCCAGTCCGTTGAAAGTGTGAACCAAAAACTGCCGGACCGTGCGGGCATCGGTTTCTTCCAGTAGTTCAAGCAGCAGATCTTTTGTGATGTTCTGCGTGGGGGCGGTTCCGCCATAAGTAAGTCCCACTTCAATCTGGAACGGATTGCCGCGGTACACCGCCGGTGGCCGCGTGGCGGCGGCGTAAAACTCACCTGGCACGACTTTGTGCATGCCTTTGAGGATCAAATCCTCGCCGATCGGGCAAATACAATCTGTCGCGGGGGGAGCAATTTTCGTTTGTTGAATCGCTTGATAGAGAGCTTCTACTTGTTTGCGATCAACCTTTTGTGAATTGGTTCGCGTGCTGACTTTGGCCGTCTCGCAGATCTTCTTGGCGACCGTGCCATTCACCCGCGAAAAGCGGCTACTGAAAAACTCCGACAACGATCCGCCGGGGCCTTCCTCGAGCATCGCCGCCAACCGACCGAGCTCTACACCATAGGGATGCGGTTTGATTTCCTTCGGCTCGGGGGGCAAAGTTTTCGTCGAACGTTCGTAGATATACTCGAAATCATCGGGGTCTTCGTAGTGCAGCGTAATGTGCGGGTTGGCAATCGCCGTTTGTTCGAGATACTCGCCGACGCTGCCTCGCCCCCGATTGAACTTTGCCTCAAGTTCAATCGTCACCCGCGTGCCATGGGCTTGCTCGACCCATTCGATGCCATGTTTTTCGATAACGGCTTTGCCCTTTTCGCCGGGCAGAATGTCGACCCCTTCGCCGTTGCCATTGAGAATGCGTGGCTCGTTCTTCTTGGTGTCGATCTGAATTTCGTAATAATGGGCCGGCTTGTTGGCACCGACCTTGGAAATGATCTTCACCGGCTTGCCGGTGGTTTGCACGCCGTACATACCCGCCGCGCTGATGCCAATGCCTTGCTGGCCCCGGCTTTGCCGCAAACGATGAAACTTCGAGCCATACAACAGCTTGCCGAAGATCAGCGGAATTTGCTTCTTGAGGATGCCCGGTCCGTTGTCTTGAATGCCAACCTTGTAGCGATCGGGCGCCATCTGTTGGATGTGAACCCAAATCTCGGGCAAGATGCCGGCTTCCTCACAAGCGTCGAGCGAATTGTCGACCGCTTCCTTCACCGTTGTGAGCAGCGCCTTGCGGGGATTGTCGAAGCCTAGCAAGTGGCGGTTCTTGGCGAAGAATTCGCTCACCGAGATATCGCGTTGATTGGCGGCCATCGCTTGGACGGTGGTGCGCCGCTTGGGCTTGGCTTCGCCGTTGCTCTCGGCTTGGGTTTCGATCTCTTGGTCGTCGGTTGCTTCGTCGCCGACGGTTTCGCTCTTAGCGCGCTTCTTGGCGGGGCGCGCAGCCTTTTTCACGGGTCGAGAAGCTTTCTTCTTTGCAGTGGCCACTTTATCTCTTGCCGCTAAACGGACATCTCCCTCGATTCCCAGCTGGAGTCGCCCCAACGGAATGATTGGGGCTGGCCGGCGTCGTTCCGACGCCAAGCCTGACAATGAACCCACGGCGGCTATCCCGGCATCCCGGACCGCTAAACTTTGTGGATTAGGGGGATTGTAGCGATTTTCGTACGTCCTACCCAGGGCAGCGTTCCCGCATTTCGCCTGCAACCGGAATTACCGTATCCTTCGGCAAACAAATTCTCATCGATAGGAACCGTTCGAGCCGAAACCCTCTGTAGGACGTTGCAATTCGGCGGCTGAGTCGCCGTTGCCGTTCGTGACCCCCGCAGTCCAATCCCGGTCAACCAAGACCGCCTGCCTGATTGGACTCAAACAAAACCAACCCCAAACTCTCGCCGGCTCCTTGCTTTTGCTGCAAGCACTCCGCGCGTGAGCTTCGTGAACGCAGGGAGGCGATACATGGGTATTCGAATTCTCGCCGTCGGAATGCTGGCGTGCCTCGTGGGCACCGTGTTGGATACTGCCAACGCTAACGCCGAAGTCGAAGGCCGCTACAAGCGAGTCATCAGTTACCAGAACAAAGGCGATTTGTTCTACAACTTCTACGAAGGTCCACAGCCCAGCGGCACGGCAGCTCAGATGTATGTTTCGCCGTTGCCCGTACCCGCTTACGTGGGACACAGCTACACGACCTATCAGCCGTTGATGCCTCATGAAATGATGTATCACCATTGCCGCACGCACTATGCCCACACGCCCGGTGCAGGTTGGTCGCGGGCGAAGATTCGCTACTGTACCTACGGCTTGCGTCTGCAGGACATCGTTCACAATTTGAACATCCGGTATTAGTTTTTCCTTGTTCCTCTCTGCTTGGGAGGAGACAAGGAAAAGCTGCCTTAAAATTCAATTTCAGCACGAGGAATGGAATCGTGATCAATAAAATTTCAATCTGCTGTGGTGCCGCGATCCTGGCCGCCTCATTGCTGGGGTCAGTAGCCTCCGCCGAAGCGCCGTACTTGCATCCGTTGCGTCGCGCGGAGCTTTCGAACTGGCACGCCAATTACGCTCACTCGTCCTATGGGTATCCCGTGGCGATGGTCGTTCCTCCCACGGCCCAATTGCAAACCAACTGGAGCTGGGGCGCGCCAAGCATGAGCGTTTCGCGAATCGACCACCAATTCGGTCGCAATTACCCAGGCCCTGCACCGTTTGGCGCTGGCTTCCGCAAAACCCCCTACTGGCCAAGCAGCACGCACCAATTTGGTGTCTACCACGTGCGGGCCCCTTGGTATCCGACGCAGCGGTAAGCGGTTCCTCGTAGTTCTCGAACAACAATCCCGGACCACATTGTGGTCCGGCTAGGTGAAGACCTTAGCCGGATCGCAACGCGATCCGGGATTTCCGTTTTGGTAGCTAGAAAGTCTATAATAAACCTGTCCCTCCACGCCCTAATTGCACACAATAGGCGTTTCGTTACGGACAAATTTTAACTTCTGGGTACGAAGGTGCTGGCGTGAGTTTGCAGGTTATTCATTATCCCCATCCCACTTTGAGGCACGTGTCGAAGCCGGTCAAACGGGTCGACCGCGAACTGCGCGACATGATCGCTCAGATGTTCGAGCTCATGTACAAGCATGAAGGGGTGGGACTGGCGGCCAATCAAGTTGATTTGCCGTATCGCCTGTTCATCGCCAATCCGACGGGCGATGCCAATAAGAAGGAACAAGAGTTCGTCTTTATCAACCCCGTGATTCTGAGCGGCAAAGGCCAGGTCGACGGCGAGGAAGGCTGCCTCAGTATTCCCGGCCTGACCGCGGAAGTGACTCGCAAGGAAACAGTGCAAATCGAAGCCTACAACTTGGCTGGCGAGTTGTTCACGGGCGAGCTCGAAGGACTGTTTGCCCGGATCGTGCAGCACGAAACCGATCATCTCGACGGCGTGCTGTTCATCGATCGTTTGTCACCCGCCCAGTTCGCCGACTTCCGCGAGGACTTGGAAGAGTTCGAGATCGACTTCCAAAGCAAACGCGACGTGGGGGAAATGCCGACCGATGAGCAGATCGTCGCCAAAATCGTCGAACTCGAAAAATTGCGAACTTAGAAATTTATTAACCACGATCAAACGAATAGCATGAATCAGAAAAGAAAGATTAACCGCTAATATTCGCTAATAAAACGCTTATGAAATTATTAGCGATCATTAGCGTGGATTAGCGGTTTAAATTCTTTGCCTTCATTCGTGCTATTCATTTGATTCGTGGTTTCAAAATCTTTGGTACTACCATGCGGATTGTGATGTTAGGAACGGGACCGTTTGCCGTACCGACGTTGCGCGCCTTGCATGCCTCTCGCCACGAAGTGCTCCTTGCCGTGAGTCGTCCGCCGCGGGGTCGCAAGCCGCTTCCCGCGCCCGTGCAGGTTGTCGCCGCAGAACTTGGCATACCAACTTGGCTTCCCGAGACCGTCAATGCCGGTGAGGCCCGGGCGAAGCTCACTGATCTCGAAGCCGATCTGTTGGTCGTGTGCGATTACGGCGAGATTTTGAAATCAGAAACGCTCGCCGTCACGCGCTTGGGTGGGATCAATTTGCACGGGTCACTGCTTCCCAAATATCGCGGCGCTGCCCCCGTGCAATGGGCCGTTCTCAACGGCGATTTGGAAACCGGCAACACGGTGATTCAGATGACGCCTGGGCTCGATGCCGGTCCCTGCGTTGGCGTCGATCGCGTGGCCATCGACCCCGATGAAACAGCCGGCGAATTGGAAGCCAGACTCTCCCAGCGCGGGGCAGATCTCGTGCTGCAAGTCGTCGACCAGTTGGAAGCGGGCACTGCTGATCCTATCGTTCAAGAAAAGACACAGGCCACCAAAGCGCCCCGATTGGAAAAAGAACATGGCCAGGTCGATTGGTCGCGCTCAGCCCAACAGATCAAAAACCAAGCCCGCGCGCTTCATCCCTGGCCGCGTGCCTATACTTCCTGGCAGCGCGATTCGGCCGAGCCGTTACGCCTGATTCTCGACCGCGTGCAAGTGGCCAACGGTGATTATCCGGCGAGCGCGCCAGGAACTGTCGTCGCCGCGGAGCAGCAACTCGTGGTCGCGACGGGCGATGGCTTTTTGAGTCTCGAACAGATTCAACCGGCCGGAAAGCGTGTTATGTCCGCCGCCGAGTTTTTGCGGGGCTATCAAGTCAGGGCAGGGGATGTGCTTATTTAGCCTCCACACCTGCTATCAGCCGGAATTTCCACCTCGCCCGGCACCCCCGCCGCCGTGTATGATGGGGGTTTCGCGGAAGTCCGCCGTACCTGAAGGGAATCAGGAGCCTCGACATGGATCGCTGGGACATATTCATAGTGTGCGTGGCCGGCTACGTGGCCATCATGGCACTCGTGCGGCTGATGACCGGTCGGCGGAACCAATTGATCAGCCAAGTCCGCGAACAAATGGCCGACATGCAAAAGAAGAAAAAGAAATCCAAAAAGAAAGAAGCCGCGTGAGTTAGTCGGCCGCCTCAATGACCAAGAAACTCTACATCGAAACCGTGGGTTGCCAGATGAACGTGCTCGACAGCGAGCTCGTCGTGGCCAGTTTGCGCAAGCGTGGTTTCGAGCTGACCGACAACACAAGCGATGCCGACACGATTCTGTTCAACACGTGCAGCGTGCGGCAGCATGCCGAGGACAAGATCTACAGCGCCTTGGGCCGCCTGAAGAATGCCAAAGTCAAGAATCCCAACAAGATCATTGGCGTGTTGGGCTGTATGGCTCAGAAAGATCAACGGCTGATCTTCGAGCGGGCTCCTTACGTTGATTTGATCGTAGGCCCCGGCCAGTTGCATCAAGTGCCTGACTTGATCGCCGACATCGAAGCGGGTGGCGGTCAGAAAATGGAAGTCAGCTTAGGTCGTAAGGACGGCACGCGGCAACAAATCGAACGCAGCCACGAGAGTTTCGATCCGCTGCGCGACGCCACAATGCGTCCCACGCCTTACCAAGCGTACGTACGGATCATGATCGGCTGCGACAAGTTCTGCACCTATTGCATTGTGCCGAGCGTCCGCGGCCCTGAACAAAGTCGGCATCCCGCCGATATCATTGCCGAAGCTCGGCAACTGGCCGGCGAAGGTTGCAAAGAAATCATACTGCTCGGCCAGACGGTCAACAGCTATCGCTATCGCGAAAACGGCGGTGTCACGCGGATGAGCGATCTGCTCTACTCGCTGCACGAAATCGATGGCATCGACCGCATCAAGTTCGTCACGAATTATCCGAAAGATATGACCGACGATTTGTTGATTGCCGTGCGCGACTTGCCCAAGTGCGCGAAGTACCTGCACGTTCCCGCGCAGAGCGGCTCGAACCGCATGCTCGAACGGATGAAACGCGGCTACACGATCGAAGATTATCGCGAGATGATGGATCGCATTCGCACGTTGATTCCCGATGCAGCCGTCACCAGCGACTTTATTGTCGGTTTCAGTGGCGAAACAGAAGATGATTTTCAACTGACTTGTAAGCTCGTTCACGAACAACGCTTTAAGAACAGCTTTATCTTCAAATACAGCGAGCGTCCCGGCACGAAGGGGGCGGAACTCTTTCCCGACGACGTGCCCGAAGATGTGAAAAAGCGCCGCAATAACGAACTGCTGGCCATGCAAAACATGATCAGCGAAGTCGACAATCATTCGTTCCTGGGTCGCAATGTCGAAGTGCTCGTGGAAGGCCCCAGCAAAGCCAGCGAAAAATCCGACGAGCCCAACGCACAACAATTACAACTCACCGGCCGGACGTTGTGCGACCGCATCGTCGTTTTCGACGGCAATCGCCGCCAGATTGGCCAAACTCTCCCGATTACGATTTACGATGCCAACGCCCACACGCTATTTGGTGCGGTCGTCACGCAACACGTTGGACCTGAGTTGTTTTCGCTGAAAGCCTAAGGGTTGCCGTTGATTTTCCCTTCGTTCGGTGGGACAATAGAGCAAGAGTGGCGTACTTGGCGGCACGCGCTCCTCATAGTCGGCCACTCGGTATCGACGATCCAGGCAAAGGGTCAGCAGACTGCGATAGTTCTATCGCGGTCCGCGGCAGCTTGCATGAACAACGGCCTCGCCGTTTGCTGCCGCAAATCGGAACATCCGTAGCGACGAGATTTGCCTGGTGTCTAAGCTCGCCATTGAGATCGATCAACTGCAGAGCGTGCTCAATTCGCGCGAAGAAGCGGAGCCGTGGCTCGCTTCGTTGGGAATTGCCAACTCGCGTTCGGCCTATACCGATCTCACCAAGCTCGCGAGCCTCGTGCCGCTCGATTTGCTTTCGATTCTATTAGATCAGTTTGCCGACGCCGCGCCGCAGTTGGCCGATCCCGACATGGCGCTCAACAACCTGGAGCGATTTTTCCTGGCGTCGCGCAGCCCGTTGGCGATGGCCGCGCTGTTTGAGCGCGATCCGGTGGCGCTGCCAAATCTGCTTTTGATTCTCAACAGCAGCCAGCACCTCAGCGATCAATTGTGTGCCGACCCCGAAAGCTTTGAGCTCTTGCGGCTCACCGAGGGGCGGCCCGTTGCGCGTGAGTTACTGATCGAAGAATTGCTCACCGATATACGCCGTTTGGAGAACCAAGAAGACATACTCGCGGCCTTGCGGCGTTTCAAACGTCGCGAAACTCTGCGGATCGCTTACGGCGATCTCGTGTTGGGCGTGCCCGTGGCACAGATCACGCGGCAGATTTCCTATGTGGCCGACGCCACGGTGGAAGCGGCGCTCGAATTCGCGCAGCGGAAAGTTTGGAAGCGCAAGTCTCCGAACAATGGCCGGCAGTATGCCCCGCCACGCTTCGTGGTGCTGGCCTTGGGAAAACTCGGCGGGCTCGAACTCAACTATTCGAGCGACATCGACTTGGTCTTCCTGTATCAAGGCTCCAACGGCAATGGCTCGCGCGAAGATAACAGCCACGAGTTCTGCACGGCCGTCGCGCAAGAATTGATTAGCCTGCTCACCGAAACGACCGATTTGGGATTTGTCTATCGCGTCGATATGCGCCTGCGCCCCGAAGGTCGCCAAGGCCCTCTGTGTGTCAGTGTCGAGCAAGCGCTCGGCTATTACGACATGCGCGGCCGCACCTGGGAACGCCAAGCCTATGTGAAAGCGCGGCCCATCGCCGGCGACATGGAACTTGGGTACGAATATCTGGCTCGCTTGGAGCCCTGGATTTATCGTCGTTATTTGAGCCTCACCGACATCACAGGTATCAAGTCGCTCAAGCGGCGGATTGAAGATCACAGCACCAGCGGCGAATTGGCTTCCAGTGATGTGAAGACTGGCATGGGGGGGATTCGTGATATCGAGTTCGTGATTCAATTCCTGCAACTTTTGAATGGCGGGGCGCTTGAGCAAGTCCGCACGGGCAACACGCTCGAAGCAATCACCAAACTCAACCAAGCCGGCGCACTCACGCATCAGGAAAGCACGATTCTCGAAGAGAATTACGCCTATCTCCGTAAGCTCGAGCATCGTTTGCAGATCATGTACGATTTGCAAACGCATCAACTTCCCAAAGCGACGGGCGATTTAGCAAAAGTTGCCCGGCGGATGGGCTATGCCGATCGCGCTGGCACAACGGCCCTTGATCTGTTTCGCAAGGATTACAAGCAACGGACCGAACTGAATCGCAAGATTCTCGATCACTTGCTGCACGATGCCTTTGGCGACGATGCCGAGACCGAGCCCGAAGTCGATTTGGTGAACGACCCCGATCCCACGCCGGAAACGATAGATCGAGTCTTAGGCAAATATCCGTTCGCCGATCCCCGCACGGCCTACACGAATTTGATGTCGCTGGCCGAAGAGCGGATTCCCTTCCTCTCGACACGGCGTTGTCGGATGTTTTTGGCCTCGATTGCCCCGCGCTTGTTGGCCACAATCGCCCAAACGCCCGACCCCGACGGTACGCTCGTCACGCTCAGCCGCGTGAGCGATTCGTTGGGGGGCAAGGCCGCGCTCTGGGAACTCTTCAGCAGCAACCATGCCACGCTCAATTTGTACGTCACACTTTGTGCGGCTTGTCCTTATCTGTCGGGGATTCTCACGAGCAATCCCGGCATGATCGACGAGTTGCTCGATAGCTTGTTGATTGCACGGATGCCGGATCTCGCCGCACTCGAAGCTTCGCTCGCCGAACTGACGCGTGGTGCAGAAGATCGCGACCCGATTCTGCACAGCTTCAAAGCCTCGCAGCATTTGACAATCGGTGTCCGCGACATCCTCGGCAAGGACGACGTTCAAGTCACTCACGCCGACCTGGCCGACGTGGCGGAAGTTTGCTTGCGACAGATCATGGACTCCGAAGTCGCCAAGCTCATCGAGAAGCGCGGCGAACCGCAGATTGGTGAACCGTCGAGCGTGCCGCTCACTGACGGCGAATTGCCTTCTTATTGGCGCTTCCATCCCGGATCGGAGCGTATTGGCGAGGCGTGTGAATTCATCGTGCTGGCGCTTGGCAAGCTCGGCGGCCGCGAGCCCAACTATCACAGCGATCTTGATTTGGTGTTCCTCTACGAAGCCGAGGGGATGACTCACGCCCCGCGGCGTTCCACGATTCAGAACACCAGCAACAATCATTTCTTCAGCGAGCTGAGCCAGCGGATTATCAAGCGGGCCACCCACTTCGGTCCTTATGGCCGCTTATACGAGATAGATCCCCGCTTACGGCCAACGGGTCGCAGTGGTTCCTTGGCTATGTCGCTCGCCGGGTTTGTCCGTTACTTCCACGAAGGGGGCGGTCAGCTTTGGGAGCGGCAATCGTTGTGCAAGGCGCGTGTGATTGTCGGCAGCGCAGCCGCCGCGGAGCGAGCGATGGAAGCCGTCACTGAAGCCATCTATTGCAAGCCGTGGCAACGCACCGATGCTACGGAGATTCGCGCGATGCGCATGAAGCTCGAAGAGACGGCATCGCAGCGCAATCTCAAACGTGGCCCCGGCGGCACGATGGACACTGAGTTCCTCGTGCAGATGCTACAGCTCAAGCATGGCAAAGAAATGCCCGAAGTTCGCAAGCAGGGCACCATCGCTGGTCTATCCGCTTTGGAAAAAGCTGGCGTTTTGAGTGCCGACGACGCCCTCTTTTTGCGCAGCGCGTACGGCTTTCAGCGCAGCATCGAAGCGCGGATTCGCCTGATGGATGCCGCGGGACGTCATGAATTTCCCGAGGAATTGCGGGAACAAGCCAAACTTTCGTTCCTGATGGGGATGAGCGACCCCAGCGCACTCGATAAAAAAGTTTTTGACACCTTCCAAAAAGTGCGCGAAACTTTTAACAAGGTGTTCGATCACGCCGAGCGAAGCTAACACGATTTTAGCCGGGCCGCCACGCGGTCCGGGATGCACTCATGCGTACCCTTTTACTTGCAGCGCTGTTATTCGTTCTTGTGCCCACAGCCCACGCCCAACTTCCCGTTGCCACGGGCCGCCAATACACGCTTAGCAACGCCGCTTGGAAAGTCTTCATCCCCAGCACCTATGTCCAGCGTCCTAACAGCGTGGCTGATGTGTTGGTCCACTTCCACGGCGATCCGCAGACGTTTTACAACAATGCCGCGTATGCGAATCTCAACGCAATCTTAGTGACAGTGAACTACAGCGGCCTGTCGAGTGCCTATACAACACCCTTTAGCAATCAAGCCCTCTTTCAAACCGTGATCGATGAAGCACTCGTTAAAGTGCGGTCGCTAAGCGATATCTCGGATTCGTTGGCTTGGGATCAAATTGGTGTTTCGTCTTTCAGCGCGGGATACGGTGCGGTCCGCGAGATTCTTAAATCATCGAACTATCGCAATCAGATTGATGCGCTGCTCGCCGCCGATTCGTTGTATGCCACCACTGCGGGAGATGGCACGTCGGTCGATTCGCAGCTGGCCGACTACAAAACTTTCGCTAACTTGGCCAAGAATGGCAGCAAGACGTTCCTCTTCAGTCATTCGCAGGTCCCCACTTACACCTACGAAAGCACTGGCGAAACGGGCGATGAATTGATGCAGTATCTCGGCATTGCTCCGACTGCCACGACGGCCAACGGTTTAGGAACACTCAATTTCTATCGCACGGCACAGACCGGCAACTTTCGCTTGTGGGGCGCGCACGGTACCGACGGCGATTCGCATCTTGAGCACCTGCGCTACATCGGTGAGTTTCTGAAACAGATGCCCTTGGCTTTGGTCCCTACGTCTCCCGCGGACTTCGACCGTGATGGTCGTTTCGACGCGGGTGATTTACCGATCTGGCAAGCGAGCTACGGCGTGAACGCCAACGCGGATGCCGACGGTGATGGCGACACCGATGGTCGCGATTTTCTATTATGGCAACAGCGCGTGACTTATGCCGACGCTACGCCGTCAGTCGCAGCGATCCCCGAGCCATCCACAACGATCTTGATTGCGATCGCCATACTCCTAGCCGGATCGCAACGCGAACCGGGCAAACACCGCTAATTCAACGGGAACAACCAATCCTTATCTTTGTTCTCGTCGATCAGCTTAATCATCGCACCTTCTTGCTTCTCGAGTGACCGCGCCGCCGAAGCCCTGACCCGATCATTGGCGATCGCGTGCGCAAACCAAGGGGCATGCGTTTTGATCGCTTGCGTAAGTTTCAGCGTCACAAGCGTGTGATCCCCCTCGCGCTCCAGCCGAGTTGACATCGTGTAACCCAACAAACGGGGCGACCCTTTGATTAATTGCGTTTCGGAGTTGATGTAATTCGGATCGATTTCTACGTTCTGCTGCAACGTGACGACTTCATGCCCCACGTAGTCGTCGAGCGTACGAACCTGGAGCTCACCCTTCAAATCGAGTTTCCAGCCCGGGTCGGGGGAAAACACCGATTTGAGTAATGCCTCGCCAATGTTGCCCCCTTCGGCTTGCACGTTGGCCTCGTCCCATTTTTGCGAGACGAATTCGCTGGTGCCCCCCATGGTGATGATCTCTTTCGCGGCATTCGTGCGGACCATGATCTTGCGGACTTTGGTGAAATCCTGATCGATCACAAAGGTTCGCTCGACGGTCTGCTGCGAAACATAATTCGCGGTCAGCACCCAGCTTGCGGCAAACGCGGCGATCGATAGCACCAAGCCACCCACAATCCACGGCCATTTAAGTTTTGTGCGGGGTGTCTCAATATCAGAATCAGGCATGCTCTTTTCCTGGGAGTTATGAATTATCGTAGCTTACTCACCAGAAATCCGCGGGACCAGCCAAACTCATCGAATCACCGGATTTACGCCTGTTTCTGAAGGGTTTTACGCGTCACAATTTGCAGTTGCTCGCGACACTTACCCACACCCGTCGGCACAATCACCTTGCGTTCGATCAGCATCTATCTGATGGCCTTCTTCACGGTGATCATCTTCTCCAGTGCCCCCGCCTGCGTAAAAGCCGTGAGTCTCAACACGATCACGCAAGGGATCGTTCGCTTAGGGCTGGCCAGCGCGGGGATGACGTTGCTGCTCTTGTTTCCCGGCAAGCTAACCCTCCAAGAATTCAAAAGCTGGAACCGCCGCACCTGGTGGGCGCTGTCACTTGTCGGATTTGCTTTCGGTCTGCACTGGTTGCTCTTCTTCGCCAGCATCAAACTTGCCAACGCGGCCATCGGCGCGATTGGTTTCTCGACCTACGGCTTGCACTTGCTGCTGTTGGGTTGGCTGTTTGGTTTTGGGCAAGTCTCGAAGCTCGATTTGTTCGGTTTGGCGCTCGCCTGTGTGGGCACGTATCTGCTGATTCCCGAGTTCAGTTTTCAGAACGACCACACCGTGGGCCTGATCATCGGCATCTTGAGCGGCCTCGCCGCCGCGGTCTTGCCATTGATTCACCAGCGTAACGCCGACATCGACGTTAACATTCGCACGTGGGGACAATTTACGTTGGCCCTCCCCATGTTTTTTCTGCTCTGGCCTTACACCGATTGGACAATCATCCGCAGCGAGATTCCATTGATTCTGTATCTGGGACTAGGAATCGCGCTCGTGGGCCACGGCATGTGGGTCCATGTGACGACCGAGCTTTCGACGACGACGGTCAGCATCCTGTCTTATCTGTATTTGCCGATCTCGTTGATCTTCGGTTATCTGACGCTCGGTGACAGCGAAAAACTCTCCGGTCGAATGCTCGTCGGCACGGTGCTCGTGTTGATCGCCAATGGCATCGTCCTCTGGAGTCAGACCCGCCTCCGCGCCCTGGAAGCAGAAGTCATCGAAACGGTGTAAGATTATCGTTGCGTAGGCCGGAACAAGCTCCGCGCAGTTCCGGCATCTTCCGTCATTCCCGCGCAGTGCCTGCCCTCACGAAGGTGGGGGCGGGAATCCAGGGTTCGTGCCGGAACTTCGTAGAACTCGTTCCGGCCTACAAAAGAGCAACATTCATGTTCAAAATCATTCTAGGCGTTCTTCTCTTTTCACTCTGCCAAAGCTCCCATGCCATTGAACCCTGCCGCATCGAAATCATCGACTCCGAAAACGGTTGGCCGGTACCGTTGGTTGAACTACGCACCACCCATCAAATGCGATTCGTTTCGGACAACGCAGGGGTGATCGCCTTCGACGCGCCCGAACTCATGGGCCGCGAAACCTGGTTTTCTGTCGAAGGCCACGGCTATGATGTGCCCGCCGATGGCTTCAGTAAGCGGGGCGTGCGGCTCGTCCCCGAGCCAGGAAGAACTCTCGCCGTCAAAGTGAATCGCCAACTTCCCGGTAAACGACTTGGCCGCCTCACCGGGGGAGGATTGTTTGCCGAGTCGCAGAAACTAGGTGAACACATCGACTGGCCGGAAACCGGTGTGCTCGGTTGCGATAGCGTGCAAGTCGCCGTGCATAACGGCAAAATCTTTTGGGCCTGGGGCGACACGACCTTGCGGCAATATCCGCTGGGGCTGTTTCAATCCACGAGCGCCACGAGTGATCTCAAACCGCTCGAAAGTTTCGAGCCGCCATTGAAACTCCGCTTCGAATATTTTCTGGACGAAGCCGACCGTCCTCGCAACGTAGCCGTTATGCAGGGCAAGGGCCCAACATGGCTCAGCGGTTACGTCACGCTCCCCGACAAGGATGGTAAACAACGCCTCGTCGCTCACTACGTGAAGATCAAAGGGAAGCTCGATTCCTACGAAAGCGGGCTGTGCGTTTGGAACGACGAAACCGAGAATTTTGAACGGCTCAAAAAACTGTGGACGAAGTCCGACGCCGAGCCGAAGCAACCCTTTGGCCCCGAAGGGCATCCCGCGCTCTGGAAAGATGACGCAGGCAAAGAATGGTTGCTCATCGGCGATCCGTTTCCACGTTTTAAGTGCCCACCAACATTTGAAGATTGGCAAAACCCCGAAACTTGGCAGCAACTTGAACAACAAGCAACCGTTCCAACGGCTGATGGCAAAGAGCAAATCACACCCCATCGCGGCTCAATCGCTTGGAATGATTTTCGTAAGAAGTGGGTAGCCGTCTTCACGCAGCTGGGGGGCAAGTCTTCGCATCTGGGAGAAATCTGGTACGCCGAAGCCGACGAGCCGACAGGCCCTTGGAAAGGTGCCGTCAAAGTCGTCACGCACAACAACTACACGTTCTACAATCCGCGGCTCCACCCGGAATTGACCCCCGCCGATTCGCCGATCTTGTTGTTCGAGGGGACCTACACCCAAACCTTTGCCGACCGCCCCCAGGCGACGCCACGCTACGATTACAACCAAATACTGTACCGGCTGGATTTGAACGAACTTCCCTAACCGCTTGCGGCCTAGCGATTTGGCAATTGACTCTGCCCGCAAAGCTGCTACACTTACGCATACAAATTAGGTGCGAGACCGCCGCGAATGGACACATCGGCGGATCATTCCTTCTATGCTGCTAGCCCGCTTCGGTGGGTCCTGCCTCAGATTGCGAACGATTCTCTTGCTCCTCAGGCTCCACGACGGGTTCGTCGGGAGACCTTTGCTCTTGGAGCTTTGTGCATGTTAATTGCACCGCGTCAGTAGCAGATTTGGTGAGTAGGTTTGTCCGTGAGTAGGTATTTAACCTACGTTACGCCCTGCTCAGACATCACGTACGCACCTACTAACTTACTCACCCATACAAGTGTCTCGCTGAGCCCACGTAAACGGTTCGCGCACGACAGAATATTTCCCACCAGAAAGTAATTTTCCCATGAGTTTTGAATCCCTCGGTTTGTCCCAGTCTTTGCTGCGTGCCATCAAGGAAAAGGGCTATGAAACCCCCACCCCCATCCAAGCCCAAACGATTCCCGCGGTTCTCGCGGGACGCGATATGATGGGCTGCGCTCAGACCGGTACTGGCAAGACGGCCGCATTCGCGCTGCCGATGCTCGATCGTTTGTTCGCCAAAAAGAAAGAACCGTTCCAAGCCGGCAAGCGTCGCCATCATCCCAACTATCGCCCGGTGCGCGCGGTGGTGCTCGCCCCCACGCGCGAGCTGGCTGCTCAGATCCTCGACAGCTTCAACACCTACGGCAGCAATTCGGGTTTACGCTTCGCGGCGATTTACGGCGGCGTCAGCCAGAATCCCCAAGTCCGCGCGCTCGACCGGGGCGTTGATATCCTGATCGCTACACCGGGTCGACTCCTCGATTTGATGAACCAGGGCTTTGTCGACCTTGCCAACGTCGCGATTCTTGTGCTCGACGAAGCCGATCAAATGCTCGATATGGGCTTCCTGCCCGATATCAAGCGGATCGTCTCCGCCGTGCCGCAACGTGAGCAGACACTCATGTTCTCGGCCACGATGCCCGCCGAAATCAAGTTGCTGGCCGATAAGTGGCTGCGTGATCCCGAGTATATTCAAGTCACACCCGCGGCGACCACAGTCAAGGCCATCAAGCAGTCGGTCTACTTTGTGACTGCCAAGAACAAACCACAACTGCTCGCGCATTATTTGCAAACCAATGCGATCGAGCGGACCTTGATTTTCTCCCGCACCAAACATGGCGCGGATAAGATCGTCAAACATCTTGTCAAGCATGGCCTTCGTGCCGCCGCGATTCATGGCAACAAAAGCCAATCCGCGCGGATGAAAACTCTCGACGAGTTCAAATCGGAAAAGCCACCGATTCTTGTGGCGACCGACATCGCTGCCCGCGGTCTCGACGTGCGGGGCGTTTCGCACGTGATCAACTACGAACTTCCCGAAGTGCCAGAAACCTACGTCCACCGCATCGGCCGGACGGGCAGGGCGGGCGCCACCGGATTCGCCACCTCGTTCTGCGATCGCGACGAACGGCCCCGTTTGTCACGCATCGAAAAGCTCACGAAGCTTCGTATCGTGGTCGAGGAAAACCATCCCGAGTACGCCGACCAAGGTCAATCGGAACCCAGCCGCGACGAGCGGCCCCAATCCCGCGGCCCCCGTGGCAATTCGCAGTCCCGCAGCCGCGGCAATTCGACTCCCCAAAACGGCGGCGCTCCCCGCAACAAGTCACGCCGCCCCGCGCGACCGAAGAAGCCCCAAGGCGAGTCGCAAACCGACCGCAGCGAAACGCGTGACACCCAACGCGAGTCGGTCCAGGGACAAGGCGATGCCGTGGCCAGCAAGCCACGCAAACGTCGCCCCGCCCCAGCCGGCGCCACCGCAGGCCGCCCCGCGAAGAAAAAGTGGCGGCCAAAGGTTGGGAAGTAACTTCAGACGGTAATTCGACAAGATCGTGGAAGTGATGGCTGTTAGGCTTTATCAGCCTTCCAGCCATACTCCACGTATTGATGATCGAACGAGCCATCGTCGTACAGGTCGAGGATCGCATAGCCCTCGTCGCAATCTTTGTGGCGGCCTTTCCACCACCCGCCGCAGACTGCGCCGTCGCAAAGATAGGTGACGCCGTTGTAGTCAACGCGGTCGAGCGTGTGCAGATGCCCGCTCACGCAGAGCTTCACGGTGGGATGCTGGGCGAACAGATCCTTGAGTTTTATGCAATCGGTGTGAACTAAACCACACCCGTAATGGAATGCATTGTCCTTCTGATTGGCGAACAGAAATGCCGATGCACTTAAGATCGGAATGTGTGACAGCACCAACACGGGGGTGGTCTTGGGCGTATCGCGGAGCGTGTTGGCGAGCCAATCGTATTGTTCTTCGTCGACATACGCCGAGTAGCCATTCGGATCTTCCGGATGATGCTGCGTGCTGTCGAGCACGATGAACTTCCAGCCGCATTGGTCGAACGCGTAATATCGGTTATCCAGCTTCAGCATTTCCGTGGACCGGAGCTTGCCGTAGTTCGGCTCTTCACCGGTGGTCTTGCTGCTCGACTTATTCCAGCCCCAGATGTCGTGATTGCCAATCGCCGACCGCACGGGGATCGAGCAATCGTTCTTCAATGTGTTTTGCCAAATGTTCCATTGCAGCTTAGTCCGCGCGTCATCGGCGCCATAGCTGTCCATGATTGAATCGCCACCCGTGAGAATCAGATGCGGTTTATCTTTGTGCTGCTGCACATGATGCAAGCAATCGATCATCCCCTCGGTGGCTCGCCGTTCGGGTTGAACGTGAAAGTCCGTCATATGCGCCACGCGTAACGAGCGCTTGCGGCAGGGATCGACTTTTTCGGCACAAGCAGGTGCGGAGAAACTTCCCCACGCCGCGGCCCCTAAAGCCGACGCACCCAACAACGACAATGTTTCACGACGATTGAGCGACGTATTTTTCATACGGCGGTTTCCTTAGCACAAACGAGTGGTTAAGCAACTCACTCTGTTCTAGCAAATTTTGATGAAGAATTGGCATCGAAATCGCGCACGAAAATCTACGGTTTGCACGAGCTCATCGAGCCAATTGCTGCATGAAATGCTAAACTGCAGTTCGCTTTTCCGACCACTTTCAAACCTTTTCGAGGTGCTGTCATGCCGCAGATCATTCAAGCCCCCGTGATCGTGAATGCCGCTGGGAATAAGCCGAAGCGCATTGAAGAATACGCCGGTCGTGTGAGTTCAGGCCACACCAACGTGAGCGTCGCGCGGATGGTATCGCCCGGCGGTTGGGTCGAACCCGCGCAAACTCCGGAGTTCGAGGAAATCACCGTGATCTTGCGCGGGCTGTTGCGGATCGAAGTCGGAGACGAGATATACGAACTGCATCCCGGGCAGGCCATCGTCACCAAGCCAGGCGAAACCGTGCGCTACAGCACCCCCGACCCCGAAGGCGCGGAATATATCGCCGTATGCATTCCGGCATTTTCACCGGAAACGGTCCACCGCATTGTTTAACCGATCGTGTTCCGCTCGTAAACTACACCTCCGGAATCTCATACCCCTTGCGCTGCTCGCGCTTTTGCATCGCGTTGGCCACGTCGTCGCCAACAATGGTTTCCGTCGCGGCGTCCCATTCAATCGGGCGGTTCAAGCGCCCACTGATCGCCGCCAAGTGGCCAGTTGTCACGGCTTTGTGATGCGACCACACGTCCGACACCGGCTTCTCGCGCGTTCTGATGCAATGAACAAAGTCGGCCATGTGATCCCACGGATGCCCCACTCCGCGCACCTCGTCGAGCGCATCCTCGGGGAGCGGATTCTCCTTGAGTTCGTCAGCTGGCTTCCCTTCGAGTCCACCACGATTCACAAAAATGCGGCCCTTGGTTCCTTCAACGAGCAAACCATTGCGCGCGTCGCTTGAGACGGTCACTTGCACGTCGTTGGGAAACTCCAACAGAAACTCGTATTTCGTCGCTACGTTATAACGGTCAGTTTGCTTGGGATTTCCTTTTTCGTCGAACTCAACGGGATGCTCCACGTTGACCGGCGTCACTTTCTTCACGCCGCCATCTTTGCCGTTCTGACCTAACAGCCACTGGCAAATGTCGATGTGATGGGCACCCCAGTCGGTGAGCTTGCCGCCGCTGAAATCGTACCACCAGCGAAACTCCTGATGGCCGTTGCTCGCATCCTCGCCGCCGTCGCCAAGTGATTTTGCCGCCGTCCACTTCTTGAGCTTCGGACCAAACCGGTAATCGCGGACCGGACATTGACCCAACCACTTGTCCCAATCCAGCGTGCTGGGAGCAGCCTCAGTGGGAATCCCTTCGCTGTAGGGAGCACGGTCGATGCCGATGGTTATTTTCTTCACGTCGCCGATTCGCCCGGCGCGCACCAGGGCGATCGCTTCCACGAACTGTTTCATCGAGCGTTGCTGCGTGCCGACCTGCATGATGCGGTCCGACTTTTCGAGAGCGCGAATCATCTGTCGCCCTTCATCGATTGTGAGCGATAACGGCTTTTCGCAGTAAACGTCCTTGCCCGCTTGGATCGCTTCGACCGCGATCTTCACGTGCCAATGATCAGGCGTGGCAATGATCACGGCATCGACATCGGGTCGATCCAATACTTCGCGATAATCACCGTAGCCATGTGCAGGGCTACGCCCACTTCGGACAAGCATACTTTGAAATTTAGCCCGATGATTGGTATCGATATCACAGGCCGCGATAACATCGCCAAACGGCGCAAGCGTTGTGCCAATATCAAACCCACGCGAACCCAGGCCAATCACGCCGAGGCTTAAGCGGTCGCTGGGATGTTCTTGCGCGAACAACCGGCTGGGAACGAAGTAAGGCGCGACGCCCGCCGCTGCGGTTGTCGAAAGCGTGCGACGCAGAAACTCCCGCCGCGAAGTGGATGAATAAGGCATGCCGCCCTCGGAATTGTGATGAGATTGTTCCAACAAACTTCAGTATACGGCCCACACTGCGTTTTTCTTCCCCTGGTTTCCAAAAAACCGCCCGTGATAGGCCGTTCAATTATTGGCGGCGATCAGCAACAATTAAAGAGTTCTCACCCAGAACACCCTCCTATCAAATCTCTCCTTTCCATCGCATTCAGGCTCCCCATGAACGCAACCGTCTTGCTTCGCAGCATCGTTCTCCATTCACTGGTCCTCACAAGCCTCGCGGCAGCGGCCGAAGTAGCCGAGCCGACCCCAGGGCAAATTCCGCCGTTGCCGTTTCGCCCGCCGCTAGGCATCCCCGCGTTCCCCGGTGCTTGGGGCGGAGGCATCTTCGCCACCGGCGGTCGCGGCGGCAAAGTCATACCCGTCACGAATCTCAACGACAGCGGCCCCGGCAGTTTGCGTGCTGCCATCGATGCCGAGGGCGCACGCATCGTCGTGTTCAAAGTGGCCGGAGTGATTCCACTCAAAAGCAATCTCGATATCAACAACCCTGACATTACGATTGCCGGCCAATCCGCGCCGGGCGATGGTATTTGCCTTGCCAACGCATCGCTCAACATCAACACCCGCAACGTAATCATCCGCCACTTGCGCGTTCGCCGCGGACTCACCGAAGGGGGTCAAGGCTCCGACAACATCGGCGGCAATCCCATAGAACAGATCGTCGTCGATCACTGCTCGGCCAGTTGGGGTATGGACGAAAATCTTTCGCTCTATCGCTACATGCGAGATGAAGAGGATGGCAGCCAGACCAAATTCCCCGTCAAGAATCTCACGGTACAGTATTGCATCAGCAGTGAAGCGCTTGACGCCAAGAATCATGCCTTCGGTGGTACCTGGGGGGGTGAGGATAGCACATTCCATCACAATCTGTTCGCCTGCAACACGGGTCGCAATCCATCGATCGGCATGAGTGGCGAATTCGATTTCCGCAACAATGTGGTTTTCAATTGGGCGCACCGCACGATGGATGGCGGCGACGAAACATCGTTGATCAACGTCATCAACAACTATTACAAGCCCGGTCCAGCCACGAATGAAGAGATGCGCGACACAATCGCCCGGATCGAAGAACGCGATATGTATTCCCCTGGCCGCCGCTTTGAGCCCGGTGGTTGGTATCCGAAGGAAGCAAAGCGCCCCGGCAAATGGTATGTCGCGGGCAATTATTTTGATGGCTCGCCCGAAGTGACCGCCGACAATTGGAACGGCATGAAGTCACAAGATCGCGGCGAGGGTAATGAACTCGCCCGTGTGAACACGCCGTTTGAAGCCTGGCCCGTGAAGCAGCAAACCTCACACGAGGCTTTTGATACTGTGCTCAAGCTCGCCGGGGCGACGCTCCCCAAGCGTGATGCCGTCGATGCCCGCGTGACCGAAATGGTTCGCACTGGCAAAACGGTGACTAAGAACGGCATCGTGGCCGACCCCAAAGAGGTGGGTGGTTATCCCGAGTACAAATTCGATCCGGCAGCAGTTCCCGCCGATACGGATGGCGATGGCATGCCCGACGAATGGGAAAAGGAGCACGGCCTCGATGCCAATCAAGCTTCCGATGGCTCGGCCGACGCCGACGGCGATGGTTACACCAACGTCGAAGAATTCTTGAACGGCACCAACCCACAAGAAAAAATCGACTACACCAACCTCGGCAACAACATCGACACGATCAGCGGCTAAAAACTTAGCACCGGGTGATTTGATGGTTCTGCCATCAATACACCCGGGGCTGACTCGCTCTATTCATTTATCCACCGCGCTCCACCGCCATCTCAATCTCTTTCATATACTCAATACTCACCCGCGCAATCTCCAGCGGACTCGGTTCATACTTAAACACTTCCACGCTGACCCAGCGGTCGTATTTGATGTCGTGCAGCGTTTGCATGATCTCCCCATAAGGAACGTCCCCCATGCCGGGACCTAGCAGGTTCGGATCGTTGGCATGAAAATGAACGAGCCACTCCTGGCTGCTTTTGATGATGACCGGGATCGAATGCTTTTCGCTCGACATGGCCTTCACATCGAGATGCAACTGGCAGTGTGGTGAATCGACGAGCTTCGCCAGCCGGATACCTGTTTCGGCGGTCAACATAAAATCCCCTTCGGCGGGACCTAGTGGTTCCAAGGCAATCGTCACATTGTTGTCCGCGCAGGTCGGCATCACAGCTTGCAGAATTTCCGCCGCGTATTGTTCGGCGTCGTTGTAACCCACACCCGGCAAGAGATTGCGCTGCTGTGGCGAGCCGAGTACCATCACCTTGCCACCCAGATCACCGCACAACTGCACCAGGGCTTTGAGATAATCGGTTGTGACACTGCGCACCGCGGCATCAGGGCTCGTCAAATAAAAACCGCTCGTCTTCGCCAACAGCCAATGCAGGCCGACAACTTCCAATCCCGCGTTGGCCGCGATCTTGGCCACGTGTTGCCGCATAAACTTCGGAACCGCGCGGGCATCGAAATGCTCGTCTTGCTTCCATAGCGTAAACGGCGCGATTTCCACGCCCGTATAACCAAGCTCCGCCGCTTGAGCCCACGCTTGTTCAAACGGCTCGTCGCCAAACATCTCGTTGCAGAAGGCGTATTTCATGGTTTCATTTGTACAGTTTTGGGCCGTAAAACCAATTGCATATACTAGTAGAATCGCTATATTTATTAGGTGAACATGCGCCCATTAAACACACACTCCCGTTTTTTCTTATAGAATTCTTATGTCGCTCACTTCAAGGAAGATTTATCAAGGGGACTGCATCGAGTTGATGCGGAAGATCGACGCCGGGTCGGTCGATTTGGTCTTCGCCGATCCACCATTTAACATCGGATACGAATACGACCAATACGACGACCGTCAAGAAGATCAGAAATATCTCGATTGGTGCCGCGATTGGATTCGTGAAGCTCATCGCATCCTGAAACCCTCTGGCACGTTCTGGCTGGCCATCGGCGATGAATATGCCGCCGAACTCAAGGTCGCCGCCCAACGTGAGATCGGCTTCACGACCCGCAGTTGGGTGATTTGGTATTACACGTTTGGCGTGAATTGCAAAAACAAGTTCAGTCGGTCGCACGCTCATCTGTTTCATTTTGTGAAGGACGAAAAGAACTTCACATTCAACGCCGACGATCCTGCCATTCGTGTCCCCTCGGCACGTGCGCTCGTTTACGGTGACAAGCGCGCCAACCCCAAGGGGCGACTCCCCGACGATACGTGGATCCTCAGGCCACAGGATTTCCAAAGCGACCGCTATGGCTTCACGCCCGACCAGGACACATGGTTCTTTTCGCGCGTGGCCGGCACATTTAAGGAACGCCAAGGTTTTCATGGCTGCCAGATGCCGGAGCAGCTCTTGGCTCGCATCATTCGCGCGAGCAGCAACCCGGGGGAACTCGTGTTTGATCCCTTTTCAGGGAGTGGTACGACACTGGCCGTCGCCAAAAAGCTAGGCCGAGACTTTTTAGGAACCGAACTTTCGACCGAATATGCCAAAGCGGCGACCGACCGGCTTAAGAAAATCAAAAGCGGTGACGCACTCGATGGCCCCGCTGATCCCGTTGCCAGCGCCCCCAGCACCGCCAACGGCGTGCGATTGGGAGAAAGTGGTAAGAGAATTCGTTCAACGAATGCTGAATCAATTAGAAGTACTGCTAGATCAATTCAAGCAGATAAAATTTCTATTCAGAAAGGAATTATCGAAGCTTTCCTCGCCACTCATGAAGGATTTTCTAGCGATCGTGTCATCGCTGATCCCCATCTTAACGAAGCATTCATTGAACGATGTAAGTTCCTTGGTATCTCTGAAAGTGTAGCTGATCTAAATAGGATGCTCATGGGACTTCGGAAGGCAAGTAAACTTCGGACTAGATTCACTCCTCGAAGTATTACAATCTCCCGCTGCGAGTTTGACGCATATGAATTTGCAGCCGAGATGGCCTGGAAAATGGTCAGAGGTAAGTTTAATGGTGCATCGATTGACGAAATCTTGTGTGATCCCGAGAAGGTGTTGCTGTTTGATGATATTGCACGAGATTTCTCTCCTGGATTTAAGAGAGTTGATTACCGATGGGCTGCGTTGCGAATTCGTAAGCGTGGAGATGCGTTGCGCAAGTCGCTCGCCCGCGACCCCAGCTTTAGCATTGGAAGGTTATCTCCCATCGTACCTCTTCAAGAATTCAGGGCGGAAAAATATGAGCAGCGCCCTTCAATCTATGTTCTGAAAGATCAATCTAAATCAGACTTGTTTATTGGTGAAACATCAGATTTTGAACGGCGGATCAAACTTCACTTGACCTCATGGAACCTAGATAAACGACCAGAGTTCGTTTCAATATTGCCCCAACAAAAGCATTTTAAAGAATGCAAGGCTCGACTGGTGGCCAGAAAAAACCCCATCCTAAATGTGGACCTAACAGTGGTAAAGAGTTGAATAACCATGTAATTCAGGCATTCTTGGCTATTAGCGATGGGTTCTCACCAGACCGTGTGGTGACAGACCCTGAGTTGAATGCCCGTTTCTTGAAACTTTGCAGCGAACTAAACGCCTTGGAAGAGCCTCAGCTTTGCAACCGTATTCTGATCAACGCGAGGAAGGCTGGGCTACTTAAGGGTATCAGATGTACCAAACGCACAAGTTTTTCGTCTGAAGGTGAATATAGATACGCAAGCGAAATCGCTATCCGACATCTCGAGAGAAAACTCGACGTTACATTAGACGACTTAATTTGTGATCCTTCCTTAGCAATTGAGTTTGATCATATCGCAGTTAGTATTTGTCCTGGATTTTCTGTACTCGAATATCGTTGGGCAGCTTTGAATCTTCGTAAGTCGAGTAGGCTAAAGCCAGAACTCCTATCTCATGTGATACGCCCAACAGGAGTATCTTTTGGAAGCGTCAATGAGCTGAGCGTTACAGAATTACCTAGCTCCCAAGGTTTGTACTTGTTTTATGGCGGGAAGCAAACTCTTTACATAGGTGAAGCACAATCTCTACGCCGTAGAATAGAAAAGCATCTAGATCACTCTGATAACCGTGAATTGGCTCGATGGTTCTGGGAGAACGGCTTTAGAAATGTGCATTTAGAAATTCAGGAGCTTCCATCCGAAACTTCAACGAAGATCCGACGAGCTTTGGAAAGTGAGCTGATAAACAGTCGTCATCCAATATTTAATGTCCGGCGGCTTTGATAATCAAAAAATGAATCAAGACATGCCAAATTCGGACAAAGATTTGCCATTCTGCATTGAAGCCGCTTGGCGCGCGGAGATCGATCGCCGTGCTAATGAATCAGACAAATTAAACGATAGCATTCCTTTTCAGGAAGCGTGGTCACGAATCGCGGATGTCATCTACAAATTACCCAAAAAGAACGGCAGTGGGACACTGCCGGCTAACCGTTAGCCGGCATCGTTCCGATGCCGTGTGTGAACGGTGTCACAAACGACCAGCGCTGCAATTGCTTGCCTTCTTTCATGGGATTGTTTTCGACGTATCGAATCGCACGCCAAACAGCTTCCGGCGTATCGAGAAAAACCTTCCAACAACCCTCTGCCCAACAACTTGGCAATTCACCCGTGCGCTCGAAATCGACTTGAAACGGATGCAATCGAGCCACTTTAAGCGCAAGCGCCGCTTCGCGCTTGAGATGACCCAACACCTGGGCTGGTTTGTACGAACTCGCCGCCACAACGACATGCACATGCTCGGGCAAAATCGCGCAGGCCAACAGTTCGTGGTTACTTTTCTGGATCGCCCTCGCAAAGCCGCGGGCGATTTCCCGCGCTTGAAGTCCCGAAAAACTTACCGGTTCGCGAATCAGCGCTTCCTTAACGGCTAACCGTTGTTGGTGATCATGCACAGCATGAGCAACGCTTTGCCTGGTCGTCACTTTCGTCGCTCTGCCACCGGCATGAAAGAGCTCCCACGCGGCCACCAAATCCGACCACGAGCCACGCGGATCGTTCGGTAGCCAGAATCCATAGGCGGTAATAATGCCATGAAATGCGAGCATGACACACAGTGTACATGCGACCACATGCATGTCAAGCAAATTTTACCGTTAGCCGGCACCGTCCCGGTGCCGTTCTTCCTTCTTCGGCAAGAACCCCGTGCAGAACGTCACCGCCATCGTCACCCAGAAGATCCAAAACGCCGGCGACTGATAGTCGTGGAAATCGACACGGTGATGATCCTTCGTGTTGAACCCCCAGTCGATCAGCAGCTTCGCACCAATCAACAGCACGAGCCAATAAGCCGTCGACTCGAAGCGTGGAAACTTTTCGAGAAGTCGTATAAAGATCACAGCCGCAAAGCGCATCAGCACCACGCCCAAAATACCGCCGGTAATGATGACCCATAACTTGGGGTGGAGAGCCGTTTCGGAATGGCCTTTTGGTACAGGACCCACAAGTGCAATCGCCGCCAGGATCGAATCGACTGCAAACGCGATGTCGGTCATTTCGATCACAAACACCGTGGGCCAGAATTTGGCTGTGCCATCAGCCCCTTTGCCATCCATAATATCGGTGGCGTGGGGGACCGGCACACGCTGTTCGATTTCCGATTCTTCTTCTTCCGCCGTCAGTGGCAACCCCGTCCGTTCATGAACTAAAGCGGGTTCCCCTTCAATATCGATGGCAGCTTGTTCGTCCTTGTTGCCACGTTCGAAGTACAGGTGCTTGATCGCGATATAAGCGAGATAGCCACCCCCCAAGAGTTTCACGACGGTCCATTCCAACAAGAACGTCGCGACGGCGATGGCCAGGAATCGAAAGACAAAGGCTCCGACTAAGCCGTAAGTCAAAGCGCGCTGGCGCTGATGCCGCGGCAACCGCTTCGCGAGCAAGCCCAATACGAGGGCATTGTCGATCGACAAAACCCCTTCCAGCAAAATGAGAATTCCGACGATTCCCAGATCGCCCCAAACAAATTCCTGTCCAAACGGCAACGCAGAGAGCATGACAACCCTAGCTAGAGATTCTCGTTGATAACCAGTAATAAGCCGTGGATTATGACAGCCAGTACCAGTGGGGAAAAGGCTACTCAGAACCGTATTTAATTCCTCTAGTTAACGCACAATTGCAGCATTTCTCGGCAAACCGCATGCCATGGTAATCCTTGCATCCGTAGGCTTTTTAACCGCGAATCACCCTCTGAAGTGGCCGCTTCAACAGAAAGTCATGTCATCTCAAACCCAGGAGGAATATCAGTCATGCGTATCGCTACAATTTTCGCCTTTGCCAGTTTATTGGCCCTAGTGGCTAGCAGTGCAAACGCTTGTCCCCGCAGTCAAAAGACTGCGCGTCACACTTATTCAGGAAAGCCGGTTGTTCATATGGTTTCGCAAGTTGTTGCGCAAGATGAGGAAATGGATATTGTCGATACGGCCGTTGCTGCCGACAGTTTTAAGACCTTGGTGGCTGCCGTGAAAGCAGCAGGTCTCGTCGACACACTCAAGGGCGAAGGTCCTTTCACGGTGTTCGCTCCCACGGATGAAGCCTTTGCCAAAATCCCCAAGGAAACTTTGGAATCGCTTCTCAAGCCCGAGAACAAGGACAAGTTGGTCGCGATCTTGACCTATCACGTCGTCCCAGGCAAAGTTATGGCCGCCGATGTTGTGAAGCTCAAGAAGGCCAAGACCGTCCAAGGCACGGAAGCAACCGTCAAAGTCGAGGGTGACAAGGTAATGATCGACGGGGCGAATGTGGTCAAAACCGACATTCCCTGCAAGAACGGCGTCATTCATGTCATTGACGCAGTGATCATGCCCAAGTAGTTTGAGTTGCGGGAGAGGGTTGCCTGTGCAGCCCTCTCTCCCTTTCTTCAAAGAAATTTGGGTCTCGTCTTGGAAGAAGCAAGCATTCTTTCTCGCGTTGCGTCTGGCGATCCAACTGCAGTCGAGCAGTGTATTGCTCGCTATGGTGGATTGGTCTGGACGATTGCGCGCAAGTTGAGCCCCACGCTTGCCGATGCCGAAGATGCAGTTCAGGAAGTTTTTGTCCAACTGTGGCAGCAGGCCAAGCGATTCGATCCGTCGTGTGGTTCGGAGGCAACGTTCGTCACCATGATCGCCCGACGCCGGTTGATTGATCGCCTGCGAAAATTGCAACGTCGGCCCACCCCGGCATCGTTTGAAGCCTCTGCGGCCGAGCCCGCCGCTCAATCCACCGACTGGGCACAAATCTCCGACGAAGTGGCTTTTGCCCGACAGCAAATGCAGCGACTCAAATCCGACGAACGTCAGGTTTTGACGTTAGCTTTGCAAGATGATCTTACGCACACCCAGATTGCGGAACAATTGGAGATGCCGCTTGGTACGGTCAAGTCGCATGCTCGTCGTGGGCTGTTGCGGTTGCGAGAACTCATGGGACTCGAGAAGGCGGCCTTAGTTGGCGGGGAGGGGCGCGCATAATGTCATCCCATCCTGATTACGACCGCTTGCTGGAACTCCTAGCCGACCGAGCCTTGTTCGAACTTTCGTCCGAGCAACAGGCCGAACTCGATTCACTGCTCGCCAATTCCCCCGAGTTCGATACCGAAGAACTGGATCGCGTCGCGGCCACGGCATTTTTGGCGACCTTAACGGAACAGAATGAGTTGCCCGCCGCGCTGGCAACGAAAATAGCCAGCGATGGCCGTGCCATGGTTGGTGTTCAATTCAAGCGGACTTTGCCCCCGGCAGGATCACCACTAAGTCGCCGGGAAATGGCGGCGTGGTTCACCGCGGCGGCGGCCTTGCTTGTTGCAGCGTTCTTTGGCACACGAGCCACGGAACAAGAAGTGGCGGAATTCATTCCTGACGAATCGAACGCTGCTGAATTGAAAGCCGATTTAGCACTTACTCAGGAAGGTTTAACTCAGGTGGCTTGGGCACCCGGAACCGATGAAGCAGGCAAACAAGCCACCGGCGAAGTCCTGTGGGACAACAAACGGCAACAGGGGGTGATGAGCTTCAAAGGCTTGCCCGTGAACGATCCGAAGAAGAGCCAGTATCAACTTTGGATCTTCGACACGGCCCAAGATGAAAAATACCCGGTCGATGGCGGTGTCTTTGATATTCCCGCCGGACAAGACGAAGTCTTGGTGCCAATTCACGCGAAGCTGCCGATTGTCGATCCCACGCTGTTTGCAATCACAATCGAGAAGCCCGGCGGCGTGGTTGTTTCCAGCCGTGAGCGCCTGCCGTTGCTGGCTCAAGTCGATAAGTAGCGAACACCCAGCTAGCGCAGCGATTTGGCCACTGCGCGGTTTTCCTTCCGCACGAGTTGTCCGCACGCGGCGCCGATATCGGCCCCCAAGGAATAGCGAATCGTCGTGGGAATCCCGGCTTGTTTGACGACTGCCGCAAACGCTTCGCGTTCAGACTTTTCAGTGCCGGTCAGGTGAGGCGAATCGTCGATGGCATTATAAGGAATGAGGTTCACATGGACGTTGAGACCCGCGAGCCAATCGACCAACTCGTGCGCTTCCGCCAACGAATCGTTCACTCCGGCGAGCATCAAGTACTCGATCATCACGGTTTTGTTTTGCAGGCTGTTCACTTGTCGTAAGGTCGCTTGCAATTGATCGAGCGGGTAACGCTTGGCGAGCGGAATCAACTGCTCGCGCGATTCTTGCCGCACGCTGTGCAAGCTGAGTGCGAGATTCACTTGAGGAAACCGCCGCACGCAGCGGAGCATGCCGTCGGCAATCCCCACCGTTGAAACGAGAATTTTCGCGGGCGAAAAATGAAACATCCGCGGCGAAGTCAAACATTCAATGGCCGCGTACAGATTTTCTTCATTATGAAACGGCTCACCCATTCCCATGAAAACAATGTTGCGGAGCGCGCGGCCCTCAGGTGCCAACATTTGCCCCGCCTGCAACACTTGATCGCAAATCTCCCCCGCAGAGAGATTCTGAGCGATTCCCATCTTGCCGGTCGCGCAGAAATCACAAGCCGCGGCACAACCAACCTGGCTCGAAACACAAAGCGTCGTCCGCCCCGTCGCGATGCGCAGGATGACCGATTCGATCAGCATGCCTGTGGCCGTGCGAAAGAGGAGTTTCGTCGCTCCGTCGATCTGCGAGTCGTGCCGCGAATCGAGCGTTAACGGATGCAAGGCAACATGTTCCCGCTCGGCAAATTCAGCAAGCGCCTTTTCATCGCTATCAAAATGCTTGAACAACGCGGTCCGCAACCGGCGCAGTCGCTGCGGCTCGATCCGCAACTCCCGTTGCAATCGCTCGACCTCGGCCGTGTTGTAGATGCTGATCTTGGACATGAAAGATTTACAGGAGGAAGCAGAGAAAACTTACCAGTCATTCCGAAAGGAGTTCTACGACTTGAGGAATCTGGATTCGATCTTCACACGCCTTCAATACTTGAAAATACTACAGGCCAGATTCTTCAGTCGCCAAGGCTCCCTCAGAATGACAGGATCAATACCGCTGCTAACTCCTGTTCAAATTAGAAGCGTCTTACTCATTTCACCAGCAATTTCTTGCACATACCGCGGCACAAGATACCCCGGCAGGCGCTTGCGCAGTTCCGTTACGATGCGTCGGCCTTCTTCCACGGACACTTCAAAGTGGGCCGCCCCCTGAACGCGGTCCAATTGATGCAAATAGTACGGCACAACGCCCAGCTGAATCAGCCGCTCGCTCAACTCTTGCTGAACACTCACCGAATCGTTGACGCCACGCAGCAACACCACTTGGTTCAAGAGTGTCACACCGGCACGGCGCAGCTTATCGAGCGCCTTTGCCACATCGTGCGCAAGTTCCTGAGCGTGATTCACATGCACCACCATCACCGGTGCGAGCCGTGTGCTGTTCATCCAATCGATTAACTCCGCAGTCACGCGCGAAGGAACAACGACAGGCAAGCGCGTGTGAACACGCAGCCGCGTGACATGCTCAATCGCAGCAATCTTCTCACAAAGCGCCGCCAATCGCGCATCCACCAGCATCAGCGGATCGCCGCCGCTGAGAATCACTTCGTGAATCGTGTCATCCGCTGCAATCGCTGAGAGTGCTGCATCCCACGCAGCGGTGCTGTGCGGCGCTTCTTCATAGGGGAAGTGACGCCGGAAACAATAACGGCAATGAATCGCACACGCCCCTGTGGCAATCAATAGCGCCCGCCCTGCATATTTTTGCAGCACGCCCGGCCGCAATGTCGCGGCGGTATCCCCCACAGGATCGGCCGTGAAACCAGCGACAGTATGCTCCTCAGCACCCAACGGCAGAACCTGTCGAAGGAGCGGGTCATCAGGATCGCCGGGCCGCATGCGGGCGAGGTAACTCGGCGGCACGAACACCGGGAAATCTTTGGCTCCTGGCAGACTTTCTGCAGCAGGTTCCGGCAAGTCCAACCGCCGGCAAAGTTCCGCCGCATCGCGCACGGCCAGCCGAATTTCCGCCTGCCAATGAGACTCATCGGCAGGGGGTAAAACGGGGCGGACAAGTCGGTCGGAATGAGCTAGAATAGCCATTTTAATTTTTGTTTGTTAGCCGGCACCGTCCCGGTGCCGTTCCATGCAAGATAACCAGTAGCGAGACAGGAAGATACCGTGCCCACGTACAGTACCAACGAATTCCGCAAAGGACTCAAGATCCAAATCGACGGCATTCCCTTTCAAATGGTCGAAATGAACTTCCGCAAGCCAGGCAAGGGCAACGCCCTGTACGAGTGCAAACTGAAGAACCTGATCCGCGGCACGGTCACCGACAAAACCTATCGCGCCGGTCAAACGGTCGAAGCCGCCGACGTTTCGGAATTCACCGCCCAGTTTCTTTACAAGCAGGGCGAGGGCTACATCTTCATGAAGTCCGACGACTACGAGCAATACGAGCTCACCGGCGAGCAAATCGGCGATGAAGCCAAGTTCCTCAAGGAAGGCATGGAATGTTCGCTCGTCGTGTTCGACAACAACCCGATCGGCGCGACGCTTCCCAATCACGTGGTGTTGCAAGTCGAATATTGCGAGCCCGCGGTCAAAGGCAACACGGCGACCAACGTCTCCAAGCCCGTGAAGCTGGAAACCGGCGCAGAAATCCTGGCCCCAGCGTTCATCAACATCGGCGATTGGCTCCGCGTCGACACCCGCACTCAGTCGTACATCGAACGCTCGAAGGATCCCAACGAAGCTTAAGAACACTCCCAGCCGGAGGCACACCTGCCTCCGCGGCCCCAAATCGCATTGCGATCTGGCTTTAATTCCGATTTTCAGCAAGATTACCCTGGAACTCGCGAATCGCCTAAAAGGATTGCATTCAGCCGCCAACCGGTTAGGCTGACGGCTGCTGCGTGGCTTGAATTTTGAGTATTTGACTCGCAAGGGAGACTCTCATGGTGTGGGCAATTTTGGGGACCATCGTCGGCGTCGGCGTGTTGCTGCTGTTCTACGGCGTGGCGATCTACAACAACTTGGTCGCTTTGCGCAATCGGCTGGACAACGCCTTCGCTCAGATCGAAGTCCAGCTCAAACGTCGTTACGACCTGATCCCTAACTTGGTTGAAACCGTCAAAGGTTATATGTCCCACGAAAAGGGGACGCTCGAAGCCGTGATCAACGCCCGCAATCGTGCCTCGAGTGGTTTGCAGGCCGCCGCTGCCTCGCCGGGCGACCCCAAAGCCATGCAGGAACTCGCCGCCGCGGAAGGCGCGCTGGGCAGCACCTTGGGTCGTTTGTTCGCCTTGTCGGAAGCCTATCCCGACCTCAAAGCGAATCAGAACATGGCGCAGCTCACCGAAGAGATCACCGCGACGGAAAACAAAGTAGCCTTCGCCCGCCAGGCCTACAACGATTCGGTGATGTCTTACAACACCTACCGACAATCGTTCCCGCCAATTTTCTTTGCCAACATGTTCGGCCACAACCGCGATGCCGAGTTGCTCGAATTCGCCGACAGCGCCGCGATCGCCGAAGCGCCGAAGGTGTCATTTTCTTAGGACCATTGGACTATGGACCGTGGACTGTGCAAATACTCACAGTCCGCGGCCAATAGTGATTTGTCGAGACCACAGTCCCACAGTCTATTGTCCACTGTCCTAGCACATGTCCACCGACTTCTTTCAGCGACAAGCCGATTCGCGCCGCACGACCAAATGGCTGATCGTGATGTTTACGATTTCGGTCATTTGTATCGTGGGGGGCGTGTTCTTCGCCACGCTGGGAGCGCTGCAAGCCAATAATTACACTCACGATGAGCTAGGCGTGGGGGGGCATTATTTTCAAGCCGATGATCTTTCAATCCCTCTCGCCGCGAGTGCTGGGACATTGGCGCTCATTAGTTTTGGCAGTCTCTTCAAAGTCGCCCAGCTGCGTGGCGGCGGCACGACGGTTGCCGAGAACCTGGGCGGATATCGGGTTCCTCAAAATACAACCGACCCTGTTGAACGACGGCTCGTGAACGTCGTCGAAGAAATGGCCCTCGCGTCAGGTGTGCCTGTCCCGCCGATTTATCTGCTTAAAGACGAAGAAGGGATCAACGCCTTTGCCGCCGGCTATTCGACGAGTGATGCCGTCGTGGCCGTCACGCGCGGCACGGCCGAGCAACTGACCCGCGAACAGTTGCAAGGGGTCGTGGCCCACGAATTCAGTCATATTCTCAACGGCGATATGCGGCTCAACATCCGGCTCATCGGAGTGTTGCACGGCATCTTGCTGATGGGACTCATCGGTCGCATGCTGCTCAACATTGGCGCCCGTGGTGGCGGCAATCGTCGTGGCAAGAACGATGGCGGACTTTATTTACTCGCCGCTGGCTTGGCATTGATGCTCTTGGGGCTCTTGGGCACCTTGTTTGGCAACATCATCAAAGCGGCCGTCTCGCGGCAGCGTGAATATTTAGCCGACGCGTCGGCCGTGCAGTTCACGCGCAACCCGGAAGGCATCGCCGGAGCGCTCAAACGAATCGGCGGGGCCGTCTTCGGCTCGAAACTCAAAGCCGCCAACGCCGCCGAGTTGAGCCACATGTATTTCGGCCAAGGCGTGTGGGAAGGTTTTACCGGCTTGATGGCCACTCATCCGCCGTTGGAAAAAAGAATCCGTGCCCTCGACCCGCAATGGGATGGCAAGTATCTCGCTGGGCCCAAAGTTTCACCCGCGCTCACGGAATCAGAGTTCACGGCTGGATTTGTCGGTGGCTTGAAAGGGGCCGACGAAGTTCCCGTCGAAGTTGTCCGGCATTCAGCCGATCAGGTGGGGAATCCCACGGAGCAGCATCGTTCGTACGCGGCCAAGTTGATTGAAAGCATTCCCAACGAAATCACCGATGCCGTCCGCGAGCCTTACGGCGCGCGGGCGGTCATGTTTGCGCTGCTGCTCGACAAGCGGCCTGAGATTCGCGCACTGCAATACAGCGCCCTGCAAGCCTCGATCACGCCCGACGTTGTCGATCTGACATATAAATTGTCCCCGGTGGTCGACAAGATTGATCCCCGCGCTCATTTGCCGCTGGTGGATTTGTCACTTCCCGCGCTGCGAACGATGACCAAACAGCAATACGTCGCGTTCCGCGATGCCTTTAAGAAGCTTGTCGAAGCCGATCAAGAGATTGCTTTGTTTGAATGGTCACTGCATCGCGTTTTGCTGCGGCATTTGCGTCCGCAATTTGATACTGACAAACCGCCACGAATTCAGTACTACAGCTTGGCTCGACTGGGGCAGGAAGTGGGCATCCTGTTTTCGACCTTGGCCTATCTCGACAACACGGGTAAGCGCGTCGAAGCGGCCGTCAAGCACGCGGCTTCATTGCTCCCCGACGTCCAAGTGCCGTTGCTGACTCCCGAACAATGTACCCTCTCGCGCTTGCAGTTGGCATTGAGCACGCTGAGCACCGTGGCTGCCAAACATCGGCAACGTGTGATCGAAGCCGCCGCTGATTTAATTTGCTACGACCACGACGTGTCGATCAAAGAGGCCGAGCTATTCCGCGGGATTTGCGACATGCTCGAATGCCCCATGCCGCCACTCCTACCGGGCCAACCACTGGTCAAAGGTCGCGCGGGATGAACGAGCGTCTCGTCAATCTTGAGCGTCGCAGTGAAATTTTGCGACAGCTTCGTGAATTCTTCTACGCCCGCGACTTTGTCGAAGTCGAAACACCGCTCCTGTCATCAGAAGTCATCCCCGAACTCCACATCGAGCCGCCAGCACTCAACCAACAATGGCTCCAAGCCTCCCCCGAACTTCACATGAAGCGGCTCCTCGCCGCGGGGATGCCCGCGATTTTTCAAGTCACCCGTTCCTTTCGCGCGGGAGAGTTCGGTCAACTTCATAACCCTGAATTCACGCTTCTCGAGTGGTACCGTGCGGGCGACGACATGTCCGCCGGCATGCAGCTTCTCGACGAGCTTTGCCAGACGCTTGTGAAGACTCCCACGGCAAAGCAGACCACCTACAGGGAAGCCTTTCAAACCGTTCTCAACATTTGTCCCCATACGGCCAGTTGCGAGGAACTCGCCCGCTGTGCCGCCGAGCAAGGTGTAGCCGCGGAAGGGATCAACACACTCGATCGCGATGAATGGCTCAATCTGTTGCTCGCCACCAAAATCGAACCGCAACTCGGTCGCGATGCCCCCGAAATTCTGTTCGACTACCCGGCAAGCCAAGCTTCACTCGCGAAAACAATCCGACGCGAGAACGGGATCGAAGTCGCCGAACGTTTTGAACTCTATTGGCAAGGAGTAGAACTCGCCAACGGCTATCACGAGCTCACCGCTGCCGACCAGTTGCGAGCACGGTTCGTGGAAGTCAACAAAGCTCGCGTTGCAGATGGTCGCCCCGAGTTGCCACTGCCCGAATCGTTGCTCACCGCGATGCAACAAGGACCCCCCAATGCCACAGGCTGCGCGTTGGGGTTCGACCGACTGGTGATGCTGGCGCTCGGGGCGAAGTCGATTCACGAAGTTAGGGCATTTGAAGGTTGAAACATGTTAGCCGGTAGTGTCCCACTGCCGCGTTCAATCGTCACTCGGATAGCCGCCGATTCCTTGATAATCGAACGTGATGTCGGTCTTCCAACCATCGGTCTCGTTCTTCACGACGACGTATTTGCCGCCCTTGATCCCTTCGGTGCGCAGATGTTCCGGCTTGAACGTGCTGGGGAGCCCCTGCGGAGAAGTCGGCTGAATCGTCATGCCAATTTCGCCTTCCTTCGAGGCGACGAAATAGCCATGCAGCAGCATCCGCACGTTGTCGGGATACTGCTCGTCGCCGCTATAGACTCCGTCCATCGGCCCGCCGATGAATTTTATAGTGAGATTGTCAGGCAATTGCATCGTATTGAGCTCCTTCGTTGCCGCCTTTGTAGCATGAACACAGTCAAAGCAAAACCCGTTAGCCGGCATCGTCCCGATGCCGCGTGATTTGCACCGCGGCGAATTCCAACGCCCTGAACGGCCAAAAATTCTTCCCCGGATTTTTGTAGAAATTGTGCCACGCCCTGTGCTAGGGTGATGAGAGTAGTGGGGTCATTCTGAGGGAGCCTAAGCGACCGAAGAATCTAGCCTCCATCACCGTGCGTGTCACAGACTCGAAAACAACACCACCCGCAAACCAAGCAAACCTGAACAACCTGGCAAACCTGAATGAGGAGACCGTAGGACCGTGGACGGTAGGACTGTAGACAGGCATCCGCTGATCTATCTTCCACCGTCTTCCCAATTCAACTTGATCAAACAAAAGACGTGAACAAGTTGATGAAGTTGAGCAAATTGATCAAGTTTGATGTCGTACAGAACGGGAAGGGATTTAGATGACTATCGAACGAAAAGAGCTGCTGTTTGATACTGGCCTAGTCGTTGCTGTGGGCATTGCAGCAGTAGCCATCAATTCCCTAATAGACCTAGCGCAAGGTCATAAAATGGACTTAAGCGGGCAAATCAGCACATTTCTGATTTTCGTTCCGCTACTTCTTATGATTCAGCGCTATCAGAGAATTAAGAAAAGCAAAATCGTTAACGACAACACCATTACAAACCACCCGCAAACCAAGCAAACCTGAACAACCTGGCAAACCTGAAAGAGGAGACGACTGCGCTTTCGTAGGCCGGAACAAGCGGTGCGCAGTTCCGGCATGGGAACACGTATTGGTAACCCATGCCGGAACTGCGCAGAGCTTGTTCACGGCCTACACCTAAACCAATCACCACGAACAACTGACCACCAACAGAGTCACGAATAAACCCTACCAAGTTGACCAAGTTAACCAACCTGACCAACCTCAGAAGTTTTAAGAGTATTCGACGTTTGCGGGGCCGTTTGTAGATCGACCATCCGGCGATACTTGCCGTTGGTGGCCATCAGCGTTTCGTGCGTTCCGATTTCCGTGATCTGGCCGTGTTCCACCACGACGATCCGGTCGGCATGGGCAATCGTGCTCAGCCGATGAGCGATCACCAGACAGGTGCGGCTTTGCATGAGATTCGCGAGCCCTGCTTGAATGGTCCGTTCGCTCTCGGTGTCGAGATTGCTCGTCGCTTCGTCGAGAATGAGAATCTTGGGATCGGCCAGCACGGCCCGCGCGATGGCGATGCGTTGCCGCTGCCCGCCGCTGAGTTTGACGCCTCGTTCACCAATGAGCGATTGATAGCCCTTCGGCAAAACTTCGATGAACTCCGCCGCGTTGGCGAGCCGAGCCGCCTCGCGAATTTCGGCATCGCTCGCGTGGCGATTGCCGTAGGCGATGTTGGCCGCGATCGTGCCGTCGAACAGAAACACGTCCTGCTCAACGATGCCGATCAAGTTGCGATAACTGTCCATGTCAATTTCAGAAAGGTCTTGACCATCGAGCAGAATCCGCCCACTCGTGGGTTCATAGAACCGCGCGACAAGATTGCACAGCGTCGTCTTGCCGCCACCGCTGGGGCCAACGAGCGCGATCATCTCGCGTGGAGCGATTTCAAGGTTGATATTTTCCAGGGCAAACGTATCCGCACCGGGATAACTGAACGACACGTTCGCCAGCGTGACTTGGCCTTCCACGAATTCCTTGTCGACTTTGGTAGCCGCCGCGGAGTTGTATTCCTGCGGTTCCTCGAGCAGATCGAGAATGCGATCTAATCCGGAAAGACCATTTTGAAACTCAGCCGCACTTTGCGCGAGCATGGCCAGTGGTCCCAGCAGCATCAACAAATACGCCAGGAACATCACCAAGTCGCCCGTGGTGAGCGGACCATCCAGCACTCGGTAGCCGCCATAAAGCAAAAGCGCAGCGCTGGCGAGCGGCATCAGAATTTCCCACAGGATTTCGATCCAACGCATCCACCACCAGGCATAAAGTTCCTGCCGACCCATCAAGTGATTGCCGCGCATGATGCGGCTCGCTTCGGCCCGCTGTCCGCCGAAAGCCCGCACCACGCGCATGCCGCCGAATGCTTCGGTCGCCAGCGAATCGACTTTCTCGCGCTCCGAGCGAATGCGGCGATGCTGTGGTCGGATTTTTTCGATCCATGTACGGTGCGTTGTGTAAACGAGTGGAATCACGGCGAGGGCTCCCAGCAGCAATCGCCAATCGACCCAAGCCAACACGCACAAGCTACCGACCAATTGCACCGCCGCACGCCAAGGGTTGTAGAGCATGCCAAACACGAGCTCGCCGACACTGCCGGCATCTTGCCGGAGAATGCTCGCCGTGCCACCCGATTTGAGTTCCTGCACGCGATGCAAAGGGAGCCGCATCACGTGGGAAAAGACCTTTTTGCGAATCGAAAGCTGCAACAACTTGGTCACTCGCGTGGCATACCAACGCCCCCACACGTGCAGTACCAGCCGCACGAGAGAAATTGCGAACACGGCGACCACGATGGTGATCAGCAACTGCCAGCGCTCGTGCGGCAACCAGTTGGGAAATCCTGCGGGAAGCGGCTGATTCCCCAGCACATTCTCCACGACAATTTTCGTCGTCGCCGGAGGAACCAAAGCCAAGATCGTGGCCACGGTCAAAGTTGCCAGGGCAAACGAAAGTGTTTTCCACTGACCATGAAGCAGTTGGAAGAAGCTCGTCACCAAGTCCCTGGCCGAGCGGTCACGCCGTTTCTTGCCGCTAATCGCATCGTCCTCGGCAAAGACCTCGGCGCGATACTCGTCAAAGCGTTGTTTGCTGGAAGCGGGAGTTCTCCTCATGGCGGCGACGTAGGCGGGGGTGACTTGCGGCTGCGCAGGTCTCGTTGCCCGCGTACGCTTTATTTTACGCATCCGACCCGAGCGTGGCGACCGCTAGCGACTGTAGGAGTAGTTTCCGATCTTGCAGCGAGCATTTTCAAAGGCCTGCTGCAAGTCATGTCCAGCGATTTGGACCGCCTCGCGAGCCTCTTCCAGCACCGCCGTCATGCCAAAAAACTCGTGCGTCACACCGACGAAGTTGTGATAACTCACCGGCACACCGGCGGTAGAGAGCTTTTCGGCATAATGCTCGCCGTCACTCCGCAAGGGATCGATATCGGCGGTGATGATCGTCGCCGGGGGCAGATGGCTCAGATTGTCGGCGTGGAGCGGGGTCAAATAGGGATTGTCCGCGCAGTCCGTGCCATACAAATAGTGACCCCAAAACCATTTCATCATGGCCCGATTGAGTGGCTTGGCGTCGGCGTGTTCTTTGTACGACTCTGTTTCAAAATCGCAATCGGTCACCGGATAAATCAACAACTGATGCAAGGGGGCACGCACGCCATAGTCGCGTGCTTGCAGAGTTGTGACCGCCGCGAGATTGCCGCCAGCACTTTCGCCACATACAGCGATCTGTTCGCAATCTCCACCCAAATTCGGCGCATTATCGACGACCCATTGATAAGCGGCGAACGCATCTTCGATGGCCGCGGAGAATGGATTCTCGGGGGCACGGCGGTAATCGCAGGAAATGACTATGCATTTTGCCGCGTTGCAAAGCGCACGACACGATGCATCATAACTATCGAGATCAGCGATTACCCAACCACCACCACGCCAGTAGACAAGCACGGGAAGTGGTGCCCGTTCACGCGGCATGTAAACTCGCGCATCAAGCGAACCCGCCGGACCAGGAATCTTGATCGCGCTGACGCTTCCGACTGCTTCGGGCTCAACGCTTTGGCCACGCTTTTCAAGCAACGACTTCACAGCGTCTACGGGGCCAGGTTGTTGGCGTGCTTCATCGGGATTGAGAGTTTCCAAGGGCTTGGGATTCAATGCCGCAAGTTCATCGAGCACAGCTTGCATGTCGGCGGTTGGTTGCCTCGAGTTTTCATTACCACGTCGCCCCAACGAAACCATGCCAGCCAATACACCAAGCGAGGCACCTCCATAAAGAAAAGACTGAAGTTCCATAGCTGCTCCTTAATTAGCGGGTTATCGCTTAAGAACAGAGAATCTCATTCGCAAATGCTATGCCACGAACAGGTTATGTTCGGCGCGTTGAATTCAGCACGACATAGCGAGCGTGTTATGTTGCAGCGACAACCAGCAAGAGTGCGATGGAACCTAAGAAGTGGGCTTGGAGCGGAAATTCAAGAAGGGCTGTGCGCTTTGAATAGCAAGTCAACGCAGGAACGGTTACTCAGCAGACACCAGTTTGCCCGCCAGGTGATCGAAAGGAGCCAGCCGAACCATGGTTGGAGTTCAACCACATGCATCTCCATGCAAGTTCAGAGGATCTTTCGCTTAGTCCTCGATCAATGCTTTGACTTGCTCAAGTCCAGGACCAAGCGAATAACGTTCGCCTTGTGGATAGTTCCTGAGCCAGCCATAGAACTTGTTCCCTGGACAAAGCGTGGAAGCCACTTCCCGATGAACCCAAACGTCGTTGATCGTGAGGTCGTTCTCCTGCAAAAGATACGCACAAAGCTTCAGGAACGATTCCTTGGCCGCAGCGGTGGGTTCTGTTTCCATGAAGTTGCCGAGCAAGCAGATCGTCACATGCCCCGCCACATTGCCCGGTCGCGGGCCGGTCGTGCTTTCGGGAACATACTTTGTCCCGCCCACACCCAAAGCCGGATTTTCCGCCACTTCGTCAGTGGAGAAGACGCCATTTTCTCGCCACTGTTCTTCCGTGAGATAACGCGTTCCACTGTTCGGTGCGTACTCGGTCGAGCGGCCTTCGAAAATCCGACCGTCGGGAGCGATCAAATAGTGGTAGGCGATGTCGCCCCATTGGTTGTCATCGCGATGGCCATGTTGAATGATCCGCAATTCGGCTTCGGGTGTGCCATCGCCACGGAGTTTGTCCACGGCCGTGTGATGCACGCTCACGTGCTTGACCTTGCCCATCGGCTGGAGCGAACCCGAACGCGGATCGAGCTTCTCGGCTTGCCAAGCAGAACGCGGCTGAATCTCGGGCTTCTCAACTTCCGCGGCCGTCACAGGAGCAAGACATATCCAACAGGCCCACAGCAAGCAAGCGTTTCTCAACTATGGCCTCATTCCTAAAAGTTCAGCATCGTTTCCGGCGTTTCCGCGGCGAGGACCAGAATCTTGCCATCGCCCATTCGTCCCGTGCGGGCGAGCTCGACCATTTTGCGGATCACTTCCTCGGCACGCGAATTTTCGACCCATGCGGTGATCTCGACTTTGGGAAGAAACGCTTCGGAATATTCACTCTCGGTGTATTGGTCGAGATAGCTCTTTTGGCGTCCCATACCCTTCACTTCGCGGACGTGAACGGCTTCGAGCGGTGCCAATCGCAAACCCTCGAGGATCTTCTCGGCCAGAAAGGGCTTCACGATCGCAATCACTTGGCGCATGGCAGGAATGCTTTCGGTTCGTCGGGCGAGCGGGATGCGTCAGCTTCCCGATTTATTATGTTGCAGTGGGCTTACGCCCACCGCTCGCCTTCATATTTAGCTGAAAAAGTTCTCGCCAAAGAGGTCCAGCTCGGGACCTGTTTCGACTTCCATATCGCCTTGGACCGTCACTTGGCAGGAAAGCCGCATCGTGTCTTCGTTGCCGATAAAGGCCATCGCCGGAATCGGGTCGATGCCGCCCGGGGTGACGGGAGTCGGAATCGGCATGCGGAAGCGCCACCGCTCGACCAGCCCCATCGGGCTAGCATTCTCCATCCCCTTCACGATCTTCACCCGGCAAGTGCCGCATTGGCCGAAGCCGTGGCAGTTGATCACCGCGTTGATCGACGCTCCGAAACCGTTGAGCCCCTGATGCGTGTTGACGCCCGCCTTGATAGCTTCCTTGCGGAGATTGGCTCCGACGGGGACCTCGATTTCCTTCTTCTCTTTGATGAACTTGACGACGGGCATCGATTGAACCACACCTTCTCACGGGCAGAGGGGAACTCACAGAGCGGCGCGGCTACCGTTTTTGCCGGCCAGGGAGTAGGATACTTTACCGCGCCACGGGGCCGCCGAAAAGTGGAAACACAGCTTGTTTTCCCGCATGTCAACACAACCGAGAACACTTCCCACAAGCGATTATGGCCAAGGATTTTTCGAAATACCAACAAAAAGTCATCAAAAACTACTACGACAACCGCGACGCGATTTCCCTGCAGCGGCTGAGCGAATTGGTGACCGATCTTTATCTGGCCGAAGGCAAGAGCCGCCAGACCAAATGGAACCAAGTGATCGCCACGCTCGAAAAACTGGGCATCACGGCGGACCGGATCGAGCACCTACGCAAAAAGGACGATCCCGCGCTGGTCGCCAAAGTTGTCGAAGAACTCATGGCCAAAGAGTAAAGAATTTTTCACGCTGAGGCGCAGAGATACCTGCTCCGCGACTCGGCGTGAGATGATTTCAATATGAAGCAATATCTCGACCTGCTGCAACACGTTCTCGATCACGGCGTCGTCAAAAGCGACCGCACGGGCACCGGCACGCGCAGCGTGTTTGGCTACCAGATGCGGTTCAATCTGAGCGAGGGCTTTCCGCTGCTCACGACCAAGAAGCTCCACCTGCGGTCGATCATTCACGAGTTGCTCTGGTTTCTGCGCGGAGAAACGAATGTTCGTTATCTCAACGAGAACAAGGTCACAATTTGGAATGAATGGGCCGACGATGATGGCGAGCTCGGCCCCGTCTACGGCAAGCAATGGCGGTCGTGGATCGCGCCCGATGGCCGGAGTATCGATCAGATTGCTGAGGTTGTGAAAGCGATTAGCACGAATCCCGATTCGCGGCGATTGATCGTGACGGCTTGGAACCCCGCCGATGTTTCGCAGATGGCACTGCCTCCGTGCCATCTGTTGTTTCAGTTCTACGTGGCCGAAGGACGCCTTTCCTGTCAGCTTTATCAACGCAGTGCCGACGTGTTTTTGGGCGTGCCCTTTAACATCGCTTCCTACGCGTTGCTGACGATGATGGTCGCGCAGGTCACGGGTCTGCTGCCGGGTGACTTCGTGCACACGTTGGGCGATGCTCATCTTTACGACAACCACATCGAACAAGCGATGCTGCAACTCGCCCGTTCGCCCCGTCCGCAGCCGCAGATGCAGATCAATCCCGCGGTGACCGATTTGCTCGACTTCCGCTTCGAAGATTTTCAGCTTGTGAACTACGATCCCCATCCTCACATTTCCGCGCCGGTTGCCGTATGAAATTGTCGTTGATTGTTGCCATGGCTGAAAACGGCGTAATCGGCCGCGAGAGGGAATTGCCGTGGCATCTGTCGGCCGATCTACGGCGGTTCAAGCGGCTCACGATGGGTCACGCGATTGTGATGGGTCGCAAAACGTGGGAATCGATTGGCCGACCGTTGCCGGGGCGGACTTCGATTATCATCACCACGCAGGCCGATTATCAGTCGGGCGATCCGTTGACGCTCGTGGCGACGAGCCTCGACGAAGCCCTGCAAAAGGCGAGTCACGCCGATTGCGTGCAGGATCAATTGTTCATCATCGGCGGCGGCACGATTTACGAATTGGCGATGCCGCGCATCGATCGGTTGTACCTCACGCGGGTGCATGCCACGGTGGAAGGCGACGTGAGCTTCCCCGCGATCGATTGGCAACAGTGGGAGTTGAAAGAACAATCGCAACATGCGGCCGATCCTTTGAATGATTTTCCTTATACGTTTGAAATGTACGAGCGAGTTTAGTTGTGGCCAAAGCGGTACGTAGAACTTGTGAATGGCAATACGCCGGCAGCGGCGAGTTGATTCCCTATCATGACAGCGAATGGGGCGTGCCCGTCCGCGACGATCAAAAGCAGTTCGAGTTCTTGACGCTCGAAAGCGCCCAAGCCGGTTTGAGTTGGATCACGATCTATCGCAAACGCGAAGCTTATCGCAAGGCGTTCGCCGACTTCGATCCTGAAAAAGTCGCCCGCTTCTCCGCGAAAAAAATCGAGAAGCTGCTGCTCAATCCGGGCATCGTGCGTAATCGACTCAAAGTCGTCTCGGCGGTGACCAATGCTCAATGTTTCTTGGAAGTTCAGGACGAATTCGGCACGTTTACGGATTACATCTGGGGTTTCGTGAACGGCAAGCCCAAGGTCAATCGCTGGAAGCGGATGGATCAACTCCCCGCCACGAGCAAGGAATCCGACGCGCTCAGCAAGGACCTCAAGCAGCGCGGCTTCAAGTTCGTGGGGAGCACGATCGTCTACGCCCACATGCAAGCCGCAGGGCTGGTGAACGATCACCTGGTGCATTGCTACCGCCACGCCGAATGCAAGGCGCTGGGGTAGTGCGACTCAAGTCTCGATGGTCTCATTTCAAGACTTTCAACTTGTCCAACTCTTCCAACTTGTCGGGGGGTATTCGCGTATGGAGCTAATTAGTCATCACTTGGACTTTCTACTTGGCGGAAAAAATATTATTCCAAAAAACCACATAAACAATCCCATGCTAAACATTCTGATGGGCCAGACATCCGCTCGAAGCGAACCGATGTAAACAAGAACGGCAAATAAAATTGCGGCGAGTATCATTATAATCCACGCGCCCCCGATAAAAAATTGGCTCCAAGTCATCTACGTTACTCACTCAAACAATTCCTTAATCATCCATTGCTTGTCAGGCGTAGGCCGGAACAAGCTCCGCGCAGTTCCGGCATGGATTACCAACACGTGTTCCATGCCGGAACTGCGCACCGCTTGTTCCGGCCTACGAAACTGTTGATGCCTTCATTCTCTTCGACGGCGCAGCCAATCAACATATCGCAGAAAAGCGATGGCTGCGCTCAATATCCCTATCGTGCCAACGATATCGATAATACTGTCCATAGATAGCGGCCCTCATGATTACACCACCCGCCTTAACAGATCAAGAATCATCCGCCACCGATCTGCATAACTGTCTTTGTGTTCGCTTGCCGTTCTCTGGTTGGTCAGGTTGGTTAACTTGGTCAACTTGGTAGGGTTTATTTGTGGGCACTGTCGCTATTTATGTTGATGGTTAGTTTTGTGTTCTTCTTTAATGCGGGAATACAACATCCACGCGAATGGGTAGCCAAGCACAAAGTACATAGACGCGCCAATCAGACTAAACTCGCCTCTCCAAGCCGAGGCAAACGCCATATAGCAGATAATGAACAACGCAGACGCAATAGCTGCAAACTTCAATCGTTCCATTACGTCACTCGCTCCAACAATTCAAGAATCGTCCACTGCCGATCAGCGTAACTTTTTATGTTCGCTTGCCGTTTTCTAGTTGGTCAGGTTGGTCAACTTGGTAGGGTTTATTTGCGATTGGGCCGTTAATTCTGTTGCTCTAACCGATCATTTTGAAATAAGTGTTTAATTTCTCTGAATACCACTCACATCACGAGCAAATCACCAATGACCAAGGTATAGCTCCACCACCCGCCGCTATATGCCTTTGCGAAGTTAGTCGACATCAAACGTGTAAAACAGAGCAGCAGAACTAGTGCTAATGCAATATTTATTAAGCGTCGCGTTGTACTCATGCTTAGCACCCTTTCAATCCGGGATTTCAAGATTCGAGATGAATGATAATGTGGCAACTATTGCTGCTATACAGAGCACAACGAGGATCTTCGCAAACACAAGAAACTTTTCAAAGAACTTTGAAAACCGGGACTCTTCGGCCATATCAAAACAACCTTCTCTCAATTTCAGCCATTCATGGGTTGGGTGGATTACTCTCGTTCTATCGCAGTATTCAACTTGATCAGTTTGCTCAACTTCATCAACTTGTTCACGTTAGTTGTTTGATCAAGTTGAATTGGGAAGACGGTGGAAGATAGATCAGCGAATTCCTGTCTACAGTCCTACAGTCTCCTCCTTCAGGTTTGCCAGGTTGTTCAGGTTTGCTTGGTTTGCGGGTGGTTGGTTGTCGCAAAGCTGGTGACGGTTGGTTTGTTTTCGACGGTGACACGCACGGTGATGGAGGCTAGATTCTTCGGGTCGTAGAACTCCCCTCAGAATGACCTGACACCAACTCCCACAACTGACAACTCACAACGGACCACTTCACAACTCCCCATCACCCTAGCACAGGGCGTGGCACAATTTCTACTAAAATCTAGGGAAGAATTTTCTTCGGCAAGCATGAAAAATGGGAAATTTTTGGCCGTTCTAGGCATGGGAATTCGCCGCAGTGCAAATCACACGGCATCGGGACGATGCCGGCTAACGCCGTTTGGAGTGTTTTATAATTCGGCGGTAAATTTGGCCATAAATTCTGAACCGCGGGGCTCTCTCGAACGACTACAGTGGTGAGCCAGGAGTTCGTGATGCAGCCAGTCGAACAAAGTGATGCCGTTATCGCCGTGCGATGCCAGTTGGGAGACCCCGCCGCTTGGGAGGTGTTGGTCGTACGCTGGCAGCCGCGGTTGTGGGGTTTCATCGCACGGATGGTGGCCGACGAACAGACGGCCGAAGACGTGTTGCAAACGGTCTGGCTTGAAGTGGTCCGCTCGCTCGTGAGACTCAATGACCCCGAGCGACTAGCGGCGTGGTTGTATGGCATCGCTCGGCGACGGATTGCGGACCGCTATCGTGCTGCTTACCGGCGGCTTCCCATGGAGGAGTTCAACGACGTCGCGATGCTGGATGAAAGTATCGAGCAGAGTGACCGCACGGAATGGTTGGCGTTGAGTATGGACCGCTTGCATCCGACGGATCGTGAAGCCGTCTTGCTGCACTATTACCAAGAGTTACCCATCCAAGAAGTCGCCGAGATTTGTGGTGTGCCGTCGGGGACGATCAAGTCACGGCTGTTTCGCGCACGTCAAATCCTGCGGCAAGTTTTAGAAGGATAGAAATCATGACTACGAATACTTTGAGCCCTCCGACCACCGACCGTGTGTTGGCGATGATTCGCGGAGAACTTTCTACGCCACGCCGGTGGTTTTATCGTGCGGTGCTGTTGGCGGCTAGTGTGATGACGGCCGCGATTCTTTCGTTGTGGATGACCGAGCCTGGACCGTTGCCGTTGCGATTGCATGTGGCGTTTGGGGCATTGAGCTTGATTGGCAGCGCGTGGATCGGCGTGCTCACTTGGATTCTGTGGAGACGGCGTTGCCCCACGGCACTCGACCAAATCGCCACGGGCTGGGTCGCCACGGGAGCCTGTGCATTATTTTTAGTTGTGGCCGTTGTTACGGCGGTGACTCGTGGCGATCAGCAAGCGGCGATCTGGCTCGGGCTGATTGGCATGTCGTTTCTGAGCGTGGCGGTGATGATGTTGTGTCGTGCGTATGCCTGGCGCGAAGAACTGCGGCGGAAGCTGGCGGAGTTGGAGGGGAAGGTAACAGTCCCGTGAGTCGCAACGCGCTAGCGTCGGGTGATTGACCTTGGGCTCTGAACTCACATAACCCGAGGTTAGTTCATCCATCCGAAAAGAGTCATCCTGAGAGAGGATTAGTCCGGCGCGGGAGGAATAGATCTGGTATGCAGAACGAAATCGTACTGATAGCGCAAGGAGAATGAGGCTAGATTCGTCAGGTCGCGCCATAAAAATAAGCTGGCCCCTCAGAATGACCATATTTAGTTGGCGGCGCGGAGTTCGGCGAGATTTTGGGCCGTGCGTACCAGGCGGTCCCAATTGTCGCGGATGTATTCCGGCGGGCCGCCCACTTGAGCCATCACTTGGGCCGCCCTCTCGGTGGGGACCATTTCGATCGCGTCCCAAGGGCAGACCTTCAAATCGTAGGGATTCGACTTCTTGCCGGGAATATGGACGCAAACTTCGCAGCCGACGCAGCGCTCGAGGTCGATTTCGCACCACTGTTGGTTGCCTTTTACGATGCCGCCATCAAGCGAAAGCAAAGTGATGCAATCCACGGGGCAGACTTCCAGACAGGATTCGCAGCCGGTGCAATTGTCGGCGTTGATGATCGCCAACTCTTTGGGAACTTTTTTACGAGGACCAGCTTTGGCCATGGTTCGATACGCGCTATGGGAGAGCGTTGGTTACGCGGGAAAACATTGTGAAATCTGTCACAATCTTACTCCACGAGGCCGCTCAAGCCAAGCGTGACCTGCGCTTTTCCCAGACCTTGGGGAAGCGCTCGCCGCCACTTAAGCCCTTGCAGCACGGGGATTTCCCGGCAAAATGCTGCTCAAGACGTATTCTTTTCGCTCGTCATTGAGTTTCCTATTCCCACCGACTTTTCGAGGTGAACGGCCATGGCCAGATTATCGAAAATTTTTCCGCTGCTGCTAGCGATTTCTTGGTGTGCTCTCGGAGCGGAGGCTCCCGCCGAGGATTTGCAGGCCGTCGGCATAATCCACGGCGACCAGCCGGGGGGACAGATCAGCCGCCACATCTACGGCCACTTCATGGAGCACTTGGGCCGCTGCATTTACGACGGCGTGTGGGTGGGGGAGGATTCGCCAATTCCCAACACCCGCGGGATTCGCAACGACGTGATCGAAGCACTCAAGAATGTGAATTGTCCGAACCTGCGCTGGCCGGGGGGATGTTTTGCGGATGACTATCATTGGCGGGACGGTATTGGTCCGCGCGACAAACGACCCAAAACGGTCAACATGTTTTGGGGGCAAGTGATCGAAACGAATGCCTTCGGCACGCACGAGTTCCTAGACCTGTGTGAGTTGGTGGGTGCCGAACCGTACCTTGCCGGCAACGTGGGGAGCGGTTCGCCACAAGAGATGCGCGACTGGATTGAGTATCTCAATTATGATGGCAAGAGCACCCTGGCTGATCTACGACGGGCCAACGGACGTGAGAAGCCGTGGAAGATCACGTACTTCGGCGTGGGGAATGAGAACTGGGGCTGCGGCGGGAATATGACCCCGGCGTTCTATGCATATTTGTTCAAGCAGTTCGCGACGTATTGCCCCGACTTCAGTGGCAACAAACTTGTGCGGGTGGCGTGCGGACCGAATGGCGGTGATCCCGCTTGGACCGATGCGGTGACGCTGCGTGCTGGCCGGCACATGCAGGCGATCTCATTGCACTACTACACGCTGGCCGCCCCGTGGAGCGATAAACTCCCCGCCACGGGTTTCAACGAAGAAAAATGGTTTGGCATTCTGCACGAGACGCTCAAGATGGATGATATTCTTGAAGCGAACGACAGTATTCTCACTGGTTATGATCCCGAGAAGAAAATTCCCTTGTTCGTCGATGAATGGGGGACTTGGTACAAAAACGAAGAGAACACAAATCCCGCGTTTTTGTATCAGCAAAACACGATGCGGGACGCGCTCGTGGCGGTGCTGAATTTCCATATTTTTCATAAGCACAATGAACGCGTGAAACTGGCGAACATCGCGCAAATGGTCAACGTGTTGCAGGCGATGATTCTCACCGAAGGGGAGAAGATGATTCTCACGCCGACTTACTATGCGTTTGAGATGTGCAAGGTCCATCAAGACACGACCTACTTGCCGGTGGAGATCGAGACGTCGGCTTATAAATATGGCGATCAGGAAATCCCCGCGGCCAGTATTTCGGCGTCGCAAGCAGCGGATGGCATCGTTTACATTTCGTTGGTGAACACAAGCGCGAACGATCCGGTGCAGGTGCAATGCGAGCTCAAGGGAATCGAGGCCACGAAAATGACAGGCCGCGTGCTGACAGCGTCTGCCCTGGATGCCCACAACACATTTGATAAACCGGAGCAAGTGAAGCCCACCGAGTTCAAAGACGCGAAGATTCAAAGCGGCACGTTGAAGGCCGTTCTGCCGCCGCATTCGGTCGTGGTGTTGAGTTTGTCGAAATAGATTTTGACTTGGGAACCGCATGCAGCTGAAAATCCTTGAGCGGAAGAATTGGCCGTGGTTGGCGATTGTGGCCACGATGGTGCTGATGGTTATTCAGCTTCGCGCCCAAGGGCGGGTTTGGTTTTGCGAATGCGGCTCGCTGAAGTTTTGGGTTAGCGATCATAACGGCTCGCATACGTCGCAGCATCTGGCCGATCCGTATACGCTCACACATTTTCAACACGGCCTCGTGTTTTTCTGGGCCGTGCGAATTGTTTTCAAGCGGTGGAAGTGGCAGTGGCAATTGTGGTTGGCGCTGGCCATTGAAGCGGCTTGGGAAATCGTTGAGAACACCGAGTGGGTCATCAACCGTTACCGCGATGCGACGGCAGCGCTCGGTTACACGGGGGATTCGATCGTCAACAGTTTTGGCGATTTGCTGGCGTGTTTTTTGGGGATCGTCGTCGCCCACAAAATTGGTTGGCGGGCTACCTGGGTGGTGTTCTTCGCCTGCGAAGTGCTGCTGATTTTCACGATCCGCGACAGCTTGCTGCTGAATATTTTGATGCTGTTCTATCCGATTCAGGCGATTAAAGAATGGCAGATGAAATAGTCGAGCTCACTCCAACGTAAGATCCACCATCATATCGGCGGCGACTTGTTCAAGCGCCACGCGGAGGGATTCGATCTCCAAGCCTTGCGGCAAGCGGAGTTGGGCCGTGGCGTGAAAGAGGGATTGGCCCGTCGTGGGGGCGGCGGTGCATTCGGTGGCGAGCTCTTCGACGTTCACTCCCTTGGCGGCGAGGACCTGGCTCACTTTGCGAACGATGCCGGGTTGGTCGAGGCCGACGAGATCGAGTTGGGCGATCGTCCCCGCGGCAGCCTTGGCTCCCGTGGGATCGGCACAGACCATCGATTCCAAACCTTGGGCTGAAAGATTCTTAACCGCCGCGGAGAGAGCGTTGGCCTGGGCGGGAGCAATTTCCACGCGTAAGATGCCGGCGAATTGGCCCGCGAGATGAGCCATGCGGCTCTCGACCCAGTTGCCGCCATGTTCGGCGACAATCGCCGCGAGCGAATCAACGAGTCCCGGTTGATCGCGCCCTAAAACCGTAAGTACCAGTGAAGTCTTTTCCATCGCCGCCGCCTCCCTGAGCTGTCATGGTGAGACGGAGAGTATATCCAACAAAAAGGGCATCGGCTACCTAGGTAACCGATGCCCGTCTGTTGTACGAACGAATTGGAGTAACGCGATACGTTACTCAACCGCACCGGCGGGAGCGCCGTGAGCGCCCATGGCCTGCATCTGCGACGCTTTGACGGCGACGCCGATGGCACGCATGACACCCTCTTCGGCTTCGAAGCGAGTCCGCAAACCGTTCTCAACCGGCTGGGCAACGATCTTCACATGATCGCGGCCAACGGCTTCGGTCTTAAGAGTTTCGGCCACGGCTTGAAGCACTTGGTCTTCAGTCTCGAAGGCGGCAATCGTGTTGATGATCTGGCCAACCGAGATGCTCAATTCCATCGGGGCAATCGACTTGCCGGGGCTGGCTGCGGAATCATCGATCACTTTCTTGGCGGCAGTCAGGCAGTCGCGACCCATCGCAAAGTAGACCGAATCCTTGCCAATGCCGACGGCGAAATCAATCGTTTCGCCGAAGAGCTTCATGGCTTCTTCTTCCTTGGGGGTGGGAACGCTGAGGGTGTGGAACGTCACGCCCGCATGCGATTCCGCGCTCCACTTGGGGGCAGGATGATCGGGCTTGTTCTTAGCTACTTCAGCCAGTTTCTTGAGACCAGCTTCGACCTTCGCGGGGTCGGCAATGAAACCGCCAGCCACCACGGTCACGGCTTCGGGCGAAACATTGGCCACGGCACCCATGTCCATCTTGCCGGCTTCAATCGTAGCAACCAAGGCGTCGATGAAATCGTTGCAGGCTGCCTTGACGTTTTCCTTGTCGGCTTCGCTATCCAGATCGTCTTGTTCATCAATCGCGTTGGCGATTTGCGACCGCAGCGATTCGACCATTTGCTTCGTCTGAGCGACGTCACTTTCGTTGACCGTGGAAGCGGTCATCATCATGCCGGCGGCATCGGGTTGGAAGAAGCCAGCGAAGTTCGTCTTGGTGTCTTGCATGGTCTTCAACTGATCGGCGAGCTGCGTACCAGCGACCGCTGTGTAGATGAAGTCGATGAAGGCCCGTTGCTGATCGCCATCGACCGACAGGCCGAACGTGAACTGATCGATTTCTTTGATCATCCGTTCAAGTTGTTCGACTTGGCCGTTGGCGAGGGCGGTGCGAGCTTGGTATTGTTCGTCGGTTTCGTCGGGCTTGCGTTTCATGCCCGCTTCCATGCCCGCGCGAAGTTGTTGCATCGCCATTTGACGATACGGCTCGGGGATGTTCTGCACGTTGGCGCGAATGCCGAGGTCGTATTCGTCGACCAGTGACTTAAAGGCTGCCACGGGATCGGCGGGAAGACCTTCGAGCATTTGCGGCATCATCGACAGGAATGTCCAGCCCCCTTCGTTCTTGCCGAAGAGGGTTTGGCCGTTGGCGGTGATTTGGGTGATGCCGTTACCCGCGTCGGCGGTGGTGACACCGAAGGCCTTGAGGTTGCCCACGAAGGTGGCAAGGTCCTTGATCGGCAGGCAGATCGCACCGCCGAAGTTCATGCCATCGCTTTGAATCAGCACGCCGAGCGGCTGATTCTTTTCCAAACCTTGGGTGAAACCAAGAATGAACGGCTCGAATTGGGAAGCGAGTTCCGGTTGACCGGCCAGGCTGCCAATAAAGTTGACATCTTGCTTGAGGGCGTCGTAACCGGCAAGCGTGATCAAAACGACCGGCTTCATTTCGGTGGTCGCTTGGGCACGCACGGTGCCGGCGACGGCCGACAGGGCGAAACTCGCGATAAGCGCGATTGAGAAAAATTTCCTGATGGAAAAGCTTCGATTCTTCACAGTGATTCTCCGTAAGTCGAATAAATAAAGACCGCGTGTGCCTCGTGATTGCATGTTGCTCGAAGGCGAGGGCGGCGCCCGATTTGCGGCCGAAACGGCAGGCGGGTAGATAGTTATACTGTTATACGCCCGGCGGGACGAGGTTATTGCAGAGAATTAGGGAAATTCGGCAAGGAAAGCCAGGCTGTTTGAGGGGCGTTCAGGGAGGAGCGGCGTGGGCCAGGGGTGGCTCGTTCCCCGTGCCGCGAAAAACACACTGCTGGGCAAGCCAGCAGTGGCACCCTTAATGAGCGTCAGCAGTGGCCCCATTGAGAATCGTGGCAGCCCAGTTCAGAGCGCAGTTTGAGCTTTCCGGGCGAAATGCTGCGGTAGAAAGGAGCGATTTAGCGCTCGCGGAAGGTAATGCGGCCCTTAGTCAGGTCGTAAGGGGAGAGTTCCACCCGCACCTTGTCGCCGGGGACGATGCGGATAAAGTGCTTGCGCATCCGGCCGGCCACGTGAGCGGTGACGACGTGTCCCCCCTCGATTTCGACGCGAAATCGCGTGTTGGCCAATGCCTGGGTGACGACCCCTTCAACTTCAAGGGCCTCTTCTTTCTGCTTCGACATAAAATCTTTCGTAGAGAATCGATTTCTTGTGCCGCCTACTCTCGACGCCGAGACATGGCAACAAGTCTTTTAATCCTACCACTTCCCGGGCTTGGTTCCAAGCGAGAAGTGGAATTTGGCCGGGGTCGGAGCCGTTTTTCCGCCCTGAATGGGTGACCAGCGAGTTGGCACTCTCCCCCGGCCGATAGTTGGGTGCTGGCAGCGTGGGCTGGTTTTGGGCGGAATGCGCGCTTTGTGACGGTCGAAACGCCCCGTGTCGTAACCTTCGACGCTGTATGATGTTTGACGTTGGCGGTCTAAGCACCACAATGATAATTGCCTGAAGCCATCAGGCCGATGAGTTCGAATGAAATGCTATCGCCCACCCACTTTCGGGGTTTGCGAAGCCTAAACCGTTCGATGATATCCCCTTACGCTCGTCATGGTCCGCCGTGTCCACTTCATCCGACCCTTCGCAAGCCACTGTGTCTTCAGCGCAAAACTCCCCTGACGACGATGCCGTCCAGCGCGCGAAGTTCGAGATTCAAAGTCTCGTGCAAGAAGTGGTCGAATTGAGCCGTTCGGGAATCGAGCCGGGTGAATTTTTCGCCGCGATGATGGATAAGTCAGTGTCGGCGCTGGCGGCGATTGGCGGCGTCGTATGGATGCTCGAAGAAAACGGCGCGCTCAAGCTCGAATACCAAGTCAACCTGCGCCAGACCGGACTCGCCGAGAGCGAACAAGCTCAGATGCAGCATGGGCGAATGCTCAAGCAACTGATCGACAAAGGCGAGCCGACGATCGTGCAGCCGCACTCGGGGGGCGAATCGCAAGACGACGCCGGCAACCCGACGGCCTTTCTGTTGGTGCTCGCGCCGATCATCAGCGACCGCGGCGTCGAAGGGATGATCGAAATCTTTCAGCGTGCCGGAGGACGGCCCACCACGCAGCGCGGGTATTTGCGCTTCCTCGTGCAGATCAGCGAACTGGCGGGGGAATACGTCAAGTCGCGGCGGTTGAAGCATTTCACGACCAAGCAAAGTTTGTGGGAACAACTCGAAGCGTTCACCACGCTGGTTCACAAAGCGCTCGACTCGCGCGAGACAGCCTACACGATTGCCAACGAAGGACGCCGGCTCGTCGGTTGCGACCGTGTGACCGTGGTGCTGCGCAAAGGGACCAAATATCAAGTCACGGCGATTAGCGGCCAGGATACGTTCGACAAACGATCGAACGTTGTTCGTCTGCTTCGTGAACTGGCGACGACGGTCTCTCGCACGGGGGACGACTTGTGGTTCACCGGCGATACGTCTGACCTTGCGCCGCAAGTTGAAAAAGCGGTCAACGCCTACGTCGACGAATCCCACACCAAACAACTGGCCGTGCTGCCGCTGCGTGAGTCGGACAAGGAACTCGACGATTCCCCCGAAGCCAAACGCGATAAGAAGGCCGAGAACATCCTGGGGGCGATTGTCATCGAGCAATTGGTCGATAGCCGACCTCCCGATGGAATGCTTCAACGAATTGAAGTCGTGCGTCGCCATAGCGCGACGGCGCTCACCAATGCCCAGGAATTTGAAGGATTGTTTCTGCTCCCCTTGTGGCGCCTGTTGGGCAAGACGCGCGTCCTGGTCACCGCGAGAAATTTGCCCAAGACGATTGCGGCCAGCCTCTTGATTGCCGCGTCGGTGATCGCGCTCTGCACGGTGAAATATGACTTCACGATGGTGGCCGATGGTAAGCTGCTCCCCGAAGTGCGCCGCGACGTGTTTGCGGGCATAGATGGCCTCGTGACCGAAGTGCCGGTGGTGCATGGTCAGAACGTCAAAAAGGGCGATCTGTTGGCCAAGATGCGGAGCGTCGATCTGGAATCGCAGATCACGCAGCTCGACGGTGAGTATCAACGGTTGTTGGAAGAAATCGCCACGACCGATCGCCAGCGACAGATGCTCACCAACAATCCCGAAAGTGACCCCGTGGAACTCGAACAACTGACTGGCAAGCTCGCGCAGTTTGACAAACAACGAGTGAGCTTGGAGCATCAGAGAAAATTGCTCGACGAAAAAGAAGCCGAATTAACAGTCACCAGCCCGATTGATGGTCGCGTGGTCACTTGGAAGGTGCGGCAGTTGATCGAGAACCGCAACGTGCAAAAAGGTCAGCGGCTGATGGAGATCGCCGATCCTGCGAGCGATTGGGAGCTGGAAGTTTATTTGCCCGAAGCCAAGATGGGGCACGTTGTTGAATACTTCCAGGAACTGCGTAAGCAAGATCCTAACGCCAAGCTGGAAGTGTCGTTCATCCTGGCTACGCATTCTGCCGAGCATCTCACGGGCACGGTCGAAGAAATTGACACCAGCGCCGAAGTGCAAGGCGAAAAAGGGAACACCGTGCGGATGATCGTTTCGTTCCCCCAGGAAGACTTGAAGCGGTTGGTGAGCGACCCCGTCAATGAGCTCAAGGTGGGAGCCGACGCGAAAGTCAAAGTCATGTGCGGCCAGAAACCAGTGGGCTACGTCTTGCTGCACGATCTGTTTGAGTTCATTCAGTCGCGAATCCTGTTCCGACTCTAGGGGCAAGCGATAATTACGGAAGCTTGAATTGTTCAGGCCGACGGTTGCTTGAGGAGATTGCTTGATGAGATTGACGGTAGCTTTACTGGCGGTGCATTGCCTGACCAATGCGGCTTGGGCGAATGGCTCGGTGTCGGATCACGTGTTCGAACCATGCCATGTGCGCGTGAAGGACGAAGTGGAACTTCCTGCTCAGAAGGAAGGGGTGATTACCGAGCTCGGTGTGATTGAAGGCACTTCGGTGAAGGAGGGGGACAAGATCGGCGTGATCGACGACCGCGAAGCGAAGGCGGCCGTGAAGATCGCGAAGTTTGCCGAGGAACAGGCCCAACAAAAGGCGAGCGATGATATCGAAGCTCGTTTCGCGTCCAAGAGTGCGGAAGTCGCGAAAAAAGATTGGGACCGCGACGTTGAAGCCAACCGGCGCTCGCCGGGTGCTGTTCCCGAAATTGAAGTCACACAAAAGAAGTTGATGTACGAGAAAAGCCAACTCCAGATCGAGAAGGCCCAAAAAGATCAACTGTTGGCTGCACTCGATGCCAAGACGAAATCGGCGGAACGCGCCGCGGCGGAAGTCGCGCTCGAGAAACGGACAATGTTCGCCCCCTTCGATGGCGAAGTTGTAAGATTGCATCGCGAGAAATCCGAGTGGGTCAATCCAGGTGATCCCATCCTCACACTGATGCGATTCGACAAGCTGTATGCCGAGGCCAAGGTTCCCGTGAATCAATTCGATCGCGAAGAATTGTTGGGACAGAGCGTGACTGTGACCGTGCCGCGGGCACGGGGCAAGGAAAAGTCTTTGCCGGGTAAGATTGTTCACGTGAGCCAGCTCGTGGAAAGTGGCGGCTACTGGGGAGTGCGCGCCGAAGTGGAGAACACCAAGGAAGGTGATAGTTGGGCCATTCAACCGAGCCTCAGCCCACGGGCGAAGATGACGATTCACGTGGAGCAGCAATAGTTCCGCGCTGCGAAGCCCATGGCCACGTTATCTAACAGCATCGTTTCGAGTTCGTCGCGGAAGCTCGCCATTCGCGCGCGGCCCGATCTCAAGGCGCGCAAGCAGCGCTACCAAGGCCGTGTCTATTGGGTCGTGAAGGATCCGGTGGGGCTTCAGTATTTCCGCTTTGAAGAAGAGGAATACGCGGTGCTGCGGATGCTCGACGGTGAGTCGAGTTTGGAAGACATCGCAGAACGGTTTGAAAAGGAATTCCCGCCGCAGACGATTCGCGTCGAGGAGCTGCAGAATTTCATCGGCATGCTGCACCGCAGCGGACTTGTGCTGTCTGATTCGGCGGGGCAGGGGGTGCAGCTCAAGAAACGCCGCGATCAAAAAAAACGGCAAGAGCTGTTGCAGTCCCTCAGCAATATCATGTCGTTTCGGATGCGGGGGATCGATCCCGAGCGGATCCTGAACGCCATGTATCCGTGGGTGCGGTGGTTCTTCACCGTTCCCGCAACGATTTGCGCACTGATTTTGGTCTTGAGTGCGCTGACGCTCGTGATCGTGCAGTTCGACGTGTTTCAGGCGAAGTTACCATCTTTCAATTCATTTTTCGCGGCCCAGAATTGGATGTTGATGGCCGGCGTGTTGTGCGTGACCAAAATCATTCATGAATTTGGGCACGGGATGTCGTGCAAACATTTCGGCGGCGAATGCCACGAGATGGGGGTGATGTTTTTGGTGCTCACGCCGTGCTTGTATTGCAACGTGTCGGATTCGTGGATGCTGCCCAACCGCTGGCATCGCGCGGCGATCGGCGCGGCGGGGATGTACGTGGAAGTGGTAATGGCTTCGATTGCCACGTTTATTTGGTGGTTTAGCGAACCTGGTTTTTTGAATTATCTCTGCTTGAACATCATGTTCGTTAGCTCGGTCAGCACGATCATGTTCAACGCGAATCCGCTGCTGCGCTATGACGGCTATTACATTCTGAGCGATCTGATGGAGATTCCGAATCTCCGGCAGAAGGCGAGCACGATTCTGAACCGCAAGCTTGGTTGGTTGTGCTTGGGCTTGGAAGAGCCCGAAGACCCGTTCTTGCCGCACCGTCATCAGATGTGGTTCGCGCTGTACACCGTGGCGTCGTTCTTCTATCGCTGGGTGGTGCTGCTCTCGATTTTGTATTTTTTGAACAAAGTGTTCGAGCCCTATGGCTTGAAGATTCTGGGGCAGATGATCGCGCTGGGTTCGATTTACGGCATGTTGGTGATGCCGCTTGTGAAGATTTTCAAATTCTTTCGCGTGCCGGGGAGGTTGAGCAAAGTGAAAAAGGTTCGCATGTATGCCAGCATGGCCGTGGTGGCGGCCGTGATTGGGGCGATCTGGTTCATACCGTTTCCGATGAGCGTGATGTGCGAGTTTGAATTGCAACCCCGCGACGCGGAGACGGTGTACTTCGACGTGGCGGGGACTTTGGAAGAGGTTTATGTCAAACCGGGCGAACATGTTGAGAAGGGTCAGCTTCTGGCACGGATGAGCAATGTCGATCTGGAACTTGAGGTCGAAAAACTGCGCGGGGAACGCGAGGCGAGCCAGGCTCAGCTTGAGACCTTATACCAGATGCAGTTTCACGATCCGAACGCTGGCTTGCAGATCGAACTGATTCGGCAACGCTTGGGGGCTCTCGATGAACAGTTGAAACAGAAGACCGACGACATGAAGCGGTTGGAGCTGCGCGCCAAGCAGGCGGGCACGGTGATACCGCCCCCCTATCGGGCCGATCAAACGGGTGAGCAGCAGATCGCGCTGGCGGGGTGGTCGGGTTGGCCGATGGAAGAGAAAAACATTGGAGCCTCGTTTTCACCCGATGGACAGGATAATGTATTTTGCCAGATTGGCGATCCCGACGAATGGGACGCGGTGTTGGTGATCAGTCAGAGCGAGATGGACTTGGTGAAAGAAGGGCAGAAAGTGCGACTCATGTTCAACGAGTCGGCTTATCATGTGTTTAACAGCACCGTGGAATCAATCGCCGATGACCAGATGGAATCGGTGAGCCCGCGGTTGGCGAGCACATCGGGGGGTGCGGTCCCCGCTCAGCATGACCCGAATGGGTCGGTCAAACCGCTGTCGACATCGTATCAAGCGGAAGTGCGGCTCGATAATTCGCTGGGGCTATTTCGCAACGGCCTAACGGGAACGGCCCGCATTCAAACGCAGCCACGCACATTAGCTTGGCGGATGTGGCGGTATATCAAGCGGACGTTTAATTTTGATTTGTAAGAACGAAGCAACTCAGACTTCTTGCTCTTCAATAATGAAAAGAAGCAAGATAGCCACTGATTTTCACCGATGAAACACGGACCATTGGGAGTGATGTCCCGTGGGGGATACCGTTGCCGTGCGTACAAGAAACCTTATCTATTTCTTAATATCCGTGTTCATTCTGTGTTCAATCCGTGGCTCATTTCTCTGGGCTTGGCGCTTTGGACTGTGATCATAGATTTCACCTCTGTCCATAAGTTCTAGCATAGACTTTGTTCGAGGCGAGCGAAGGATTTGCGCGGAAATCTGGAATTCCGCTAGCACCGACTCGGTCTAGGACCATTTCTGCTGGCGGTTTAGAATCGCGGCGCTATATTCTTTCCGCGCGGCTATGGCCGTGTTTTCCTTGCCGCAAATTCTCAGATCATGGCCAAGCGACGTTCCGCCACCAAACAGCTTGCCGACGAACCGGGCGAAGAGCGACCATCGCGGCCTCGCAAAAAGCGACGCTTCTTACGGCGATTGCTCGTGCTGGGTGTGTTGTTGATCGGTCTGGGGGCGGCCGCGCCGTTTGTCATCACGCATTCGCCGTTACGCGATACGCTATTGAATTGGCAAATGCCGGTGGGGGGGTGGCGAATTCAATGCGATAGCGCGGGTCTGAGTTGGACAGGCTCGCAAGCCATTGCAAACGCAACAATTTTTGACCCCGCGGGCAATCCGTTGTTGAGTTGGGAGTCACTTTCGCTGGAGCGGTCGTTGTTGGGCTTGCTGCTCAATTCGCAAGATTTGGGAACCGTGCGGATTGTGAAGCCGACGGCCACGATCGCCACACGGGCCGATGGCAGCAACATTGAAGATTTTCTCAAAGCTTTTGCCGAGCAGAAGGCAGCGAAGGGTTCGTCGGCTGAGAGCGCGCCGGGATTGATCCAACTAGCCATCGTTGATGGAACCGTGCGGGGACTCGATCAAGCCAGAGGCAATCAGTGGAGCATAGAGCAGCTGAATCTCACCGCCAGTTTGGGAACACCTGACGGAGTTGTGGTCGCTGATGGCACGGCGAGCATTCCTGGGGCCCAGCCCGAGGCGGCAGGCCGCGTGAAGTTTCGCATGTTGCCCGCGGAAGATGGGCGACAGCAACTCGATTTGTTAGCCGAGGGATTGCAACTCGCCACGTTGAGTCCTTGGATCGCGCGTATGCTGGACGATTCCCAATTGGCGGGGATAAGTTCGCTCGATGCTCACGCGATTTGGGCGCAGTCGGATAATGAGCCGTTGGAATTGAACACCTGGGGTCGCGCGGAAGTTGCTGACTTTCAAATGACGGGGGCGAAGCTCCATGGCGACAAGCTCTTTAGCAGTCAGTTGGTCCTCCCTTGGAAAGTGGCGTTCGCCGATGGTGTGGTCACGGCCGAAGAATTCAAGTTCGACAGCGATTGGGCGAATCTCAGTGCTAGTGGCTCTGTGGCACTCGCTGAGTTGCAAACGCTCAGTTATCAAAACTTGCCCAAGCAGAATTTCGACATAACCGGCAAGCTCTCGTTGCCTAAGCTGGCCAAGATGTTGCCCGCCACGCTGCAGGTGCGGGAAGGAATTCAAATCGATTCGGGCGATTTGCAAGTCGACGCCAACAGCGGCGATCAAGATGGCGCATTTCAGTGGTCGATCAAAGCGGTGCTTGCCAACTTAGTGGGGCGTGATGGCGGGCGAGCGATTCAATGGGATGAGCCCGTCGCAATCACCGCCAATTGGGTTGAGGCGGCCAATGCCGCGCGGTTGGACCGTGTGAAACTTTCGGCATCGTTCGCGCAAGGTGATTTCACAACGACCGATGATCGCATTCACGGCAACTTCCTCATCGATCTGGGAAAGCTCTTTAAGGAACTTGGGCAATTCGTCGATCTCGCGGGCATCGCTGCGATTGGTCAAGCCGAGGGCAAACTCACGTTATCCGCCAGCGAGGGCGACATCTTTACCGCCGAGGCGGAAGCAGAGCTCAAGGAAGTTGTCGTTTCGCAGCAAGGACGGAACCTTTGGGAAGAGCCGCAACTGGATGTGAAACTCATCGCGGGAGGAACGGCCGCGGCTCTTGTTCCGAAATCACTGAACAGTGGAAGCTTAGAGTTGCGCAGCGCGCGGGACGTGCTGAGTGTGAAACTGCTCGAACCGCTTGATCTAACAAGGCCCGCAGCTTGGTCGGCGGAGGTGAACGGAACGGGGGCACTCGAGGCTTGGGCGGGGCGTTTGCGGCCCTGGACGAACGCGGTGCCGGAGGAATTCAGTGGCGATGCTGCGTTGCGGGCGAAGGTTACGGCTGGTGAAGGAAACGTACAAGTTCGCGATTTGAATGGCAGCGTGAAACAACTGCACATTCTTGACGGCAACGTGAATCTCGACGAACCGCAGATTCAATTCTCTGGCGATATGCAGTGGAACACGGCGGAACGAAAACTTGCCTCGCAAGAGTTTCAACTGACGAGCAGCGTTGTCGCGGTGCGTTCGCGGGAATTGCGGTTCGAGTTTCCTGCGGGGCGAGTGCCGTTGATGACCGGCGAAATGGCCGTGCGGGCGAACATGGAACGATTGGCCGGCGCGGCAGGACTGGTGGGGGGACGCGATGCGACCTGGCCACGTGGTTCCGCGGCTGGTGTCGCAAGATTCGCCACGAATGCCGAACAAGTGGTTGCTGATTTTACGTTCGACGCCGAGCAGTTGCAGTTAGTCAAAGCGTCGGCTGCTGGTCCGCCCGTGGTGATTTGGTCGGAGCCGAAGTTGCATTCCGCCGGCAAAGCGGTTTATGAAATCGCCAGCGAACAGGCCAGCGTGGAAAATCTGTTGCTAGAAGGCCAGACGGTGCAGATCGCGGGCGCGGCCGCGTGGGCCAAACCGCTGGCCAATGGTCCGATCTCTGTGAAAGGAAACTTGCAATACGATGCGGCGGCGCTCGCTGGCTTGATCGCGAACTACGCTGGGCCAAGCGTCATAGTGCAAGGTGATCGCATCGTTCAGTTTGATGCGCGCGGCCAATTGCCGACGGGTGACAACGCAGCGCACTGGTCGCGGAATTGGCAGGGGACGGCGGAGACGGGTTGGACAAGTGCCTCGGTGTTTGGTCTGCCCATTAGTGCCGGCAAGCTGCAAGGGACGCTCGCCGAGGGACGTATTCAGACGGCACCGCTGGATGTTTCGGTGGGCGAGGGTCGACTCACGACCAATCCGCTGGCGATCTTAGATCCCCCGCCGCAGAAAATAATTATCCCGGCGGGGCCCTTGTTTACGAACGTGCAGATCTCGCCGGCGGTGAGCGAGCAGATGCTGAAGTACGTGGCCCCGGTACTAGCCGGTGCGACGCGCGTCGACGGCAAGTTCTCGCTGAGTCTGACCGAAACCCAAGTGTCGCTGGCCGATCCCAAACAGACTCGCACGGCGGGGCAGCTGGGCGTTCATCAATTGACTGTGTTGCCAGGTCCGATGATCGCCGACGTGGTGAATATTATTCGGCAAGTCGAATCGCTCAAGAACCCTCAGAATCTGTTGGGCGCAGCGGCCGAGCCAAAGCAAACCAAACTGCTTTCGATGAACGATCAGCAGATTGAATTTCAGGTGGTTGATGGCCGGGTGTATCATCGCAAACTGGAATTCATCATCGACAAAGTGCCGATTCGCTCGCAGGGTTCGGTTGGGTTCGATCAGACACTGGCCTTGGTAATTGAAATCCCGATTCAAGATCGTTGGATCGATGGCGAGGACGCGCTGCGAGGGTTGGCTGGCCAAACTTTGCAGATCCCGATCCAGGGAACATTTCAAAACCCAAAAATCGACGAACGAGCCATTGCCGACATCACACGGCAATTGATCCGTAACACGGCCCGCGAGGCCATCGGCGGGGAGATCAACCGGCAGTTGGAAAAGCTGTTCCAAGGGAAGTAGTTAGCCGGCATCGTCCCGATGCCGTGGTGAAGATAAACACGAGTCTTATCGGCAGTGGGACACTGCCGGCTAACAAGAGCTCTGCATGCTACGAGTTTTTCTCGCCATTTTGTTTTTGTGTGCTGCGACACTCCACGCGCAATCGCCTGCGGACTGGCCCACACCGCGGGTGGTGGATGCCGCTCAAGCTCAAGCGGCGGGAATTCGCGAGATCACGGGCCGGCATCTGCTGTTGTGGACCGACGTACCTTCAAGCCCAGCAGTTGACGAATTGCCACGCGTGTTTGATGCAGCAGTGCCGATTTGGGCTAAGTATTTTCGGGTTTCGCCCGATCGCCTCCAAGATTGGCAGGTGCAAGGGTTTCTCATTCGCGATCGTGCGAAATTTGCGGCACTCGGCTTATTGCCGAAAGATCATCACGATTTTTTGAATGGCTATGCGCTCGGCAACGAATTGTGGTTCGAAGAGCAACCGAGCGATTACTATCGACGACATTTGTTGCTGCATGAAGGAACACACAGCTTCATGCTCTCGTTCTTGGGTAGCGCCGGGCCGGGTTGGTATATGGAAGGGATGGCCGAGTTGTTGGGCACGCACCGTTGGCAGGAGGGGCAGTTGGAACTCCGCGTGCTTCCCGCCGACAAAGAAGACGTGCCGATGTGGGGGCGGATCAAATTAATTCGCGACGCCGTGGCCGCGGGACAAGCACGTTCGCTGGGGCAGGTGCTTAGTATCAGCAATCGGGAAGCCCTTTCGGTGGATGCTTATGCTTGGTGTTGGGCACTCACAAAGTTTCTTGATTCGCATCCGCAGTATGACGAGAAGTTTCCCAAGCTCGCCGCTCAAGTCAGCGCGCCTGACTTCAACGAGCGATTCCGCAAGTTATATCATCAAGAGTGGAAAAATCTGGAGTTTGCCTGGCAAGCATTTCTGGCAGCGCTTGATTATGGGTATGACCCGGAGCGCATGGCGGTTGATGCCCCACGTGCGTCTGCGATGAATGAACCGATTGAGTTCAAGGTAGAAGCAAACCGTGGTTGGCAAGCCGCGCCGAGCTTGTTGAAGAAGGGGCAGAGGTACAAAGTCACTGCGCAGGGAAAGTATGTCATTGCCGACGACGGTGAACCGTGGCCCTGCGAGCCCAATGGCGTGACGCTCCGTTATCACGACGGCCAGCCTTTGGGTGTGTTGCTGGGCAGCTTGCGTTTGAAAAGTCAGCCCAGCACATTCGCTCAGCCCGTGGTGATTGGCCTGGGTACCTCGTTAATTCCCGAGGACGACGCAATTCTCTACTTGCGCGTGAACGATTCCCCGGCGGAATTGTCTGAGAATCAAGGGGTGATCGACGTGCGCATCGAGCCGGTTTCCGGCGGCGATTGACACCCTTGGGGATGGCTTCAACAATAGTCATAGCCACAACTTTTGACTGTTATCTCAGCGTATGTTTTGAGGATTCGATGACCAATTTTCTTGCCGCGAATGATCCTGATGTCTGGTCCGCCATTTCCGATGAAATCACGCGTCAGCAAGACGGTCTCGAACTGATTGCCAGCGAAAACTATACGAGCCCGGCGGTGATGCAAGCCGCGGGGAGCGTGCTCACGAACAAATATGCCGAGGGCTATCCGGGCCATCGCTACTATGGCGGCTGCGAATACGTCGACGTGGTGGAAACGATCGCCATCGACCGGGCCAAGGAATTGTTCGGCGCGGAATACGCCAACGTGCAGCCCCACTCGGGGTCGCAAGCCAATGCGGCGATTTACTTTGCCGCTTTGCAACCGGGTGACACGGTGCTGGGGCTCGATCTGGCACACGGCGGGCATCTGACCCACGGCATGAAGCTCAATATGTCGGGCATGCTGTACAATTTTGTGAGCTACGGCGTGCGGCAAGACAATCATCGGATCGATTTCGAGCAACTTGCCAAGCTCGCGAAAGAACACAAGCCTAAACTGATTGTCGCCGGTGCGAGCGCTTATCCGCGCGAGATTCCTCACGACAAGTTTGCCGAGATCGCGCAAAGCGTCGGTGCGAAGCTGATGGTCGACATGGCCCACTACGCCGGCTTGGTCGCGGCGGGCTTGCACAATAGCCCCGTGCCGTTTGCCGACTTTGTTACCACAACGACGCACAAAACCTTGCGTGGTCCGCGGGGTGGTTTGTGTTTGGCCAAGGCCGAATACGGCAAGACGATCAACAGCCGCGTCTTCCCCGGTTTGCAAGGCGGTCCACTGATGCACGTGATCGCTGGCAAGGCGGTTTGCTTCGGCGAAGCGTTGAAACCTGATTTCAAGATTTACGCTCAGCGGATTATCGACAATGCCAAGGTGCTGGCCGAAACTTTGGCGGCCGGTGGTTTGCGGCTCGTGAGCGGCGGCACCGACAACCATTTGATGTTGGTCGACGTGACCCCCATGGGGATTGGCGGCAAGTTGGCCGAAACCGCGCTCGACAAGTGTGGTATCACGGTCAACAAGAACATGATTCCGTTTGATGAACGCAAGCCGGTCGACCCGTCGGGCATTCGCATCGGCACCCCGGCGCTCTCGTCGCGAGGCATGGGCGAAGACGAAATGAAGTCGGTGGGACGTTGGATTTTGGAAGCCTTGCGTAGCCCCGAAGATCCACAGACTCACCAGCGCATTCGCGACGAAGTGCGCGTGCTGTGCGATCAGTTTCCGGTCCCCGCGGCAGCGTTGTGCGAAGAACTCACCTCGGCGTGATGATGAGGTTGGATTATGGCCACGGTCGCGATTGATATTCCGCAGCAGGTGATTGCCGAGTTTTGCCAGCGTCACCACATCGTCAAAATGGGCCTGTTTGGTTCCGTGCTGAGAGATGACTTTGGCCCGGCGAGCGACGTCGACGTGTTGGTTGAGTTCGATCCTCAGCATAATCCTGGGTTGGCATTTTTCGGAATGCAGGATGAATTGACCGAAATCTTGGGACGGCAGGTCGATATGCACACTCCCTTGGAGTTGAGCCGTTATTTTAAGCATGTCCTGCAAGAGGCTCTGACGATCTATGACGCGGCATAACGAGCAGATTACGCTTCGTCAGATGTTGGACATGGCCACCGAAGCCGTGAATTTTTGCCAGGGCCGTAGCGTCGACGACTTTGTCGAAGATAGGCTTTGGTGCCTCGCGATGGAGCGTTTGGTCCTTAATATTGGTGAGGCAGCCAATCGTGTATCGCCTGCTGAGCAAGCTCAACTGCCACAAATTCCTTGGCCGCACATTATTGCGTTCCGAAATCGTGTGGTGCACGGATACGACTCGGTCGATTACAATCGCGTGTGGCAGATTCTGCAGCAGGATATGCCCAGCCTGATAAACGAACTTGAAAAACTCAATCTCCCCGATTTTCGATAATTCATCATGTCCAATAAGAATCGCGTACTGATCGCCGACGACAACGAAGCCAACGTCGAATTGTTGGAGGCTTATTTGGGCGGTCTCGATTTAGAAACCGCCGTGGCGATCGATGGCCAAGATACGCTCGATAAAGTGGCATCGTTTCAGCCTCATCTGATTTTGCTCGACATCATGATGCCGAAGCTGAGTGGATTTGAAGTTTGCCAGCGACTCAAGAGCGATCCCGCGACGAGCAGCATCATGATTTTGATGGTGACCGCTCTTAACGAGTTGGGCGATATCGAACGGGCGGTCGAAGCGGGAACCGACGATTTTCTCTCCAAGCCGGTCAATAAAGTCGAGCTCATCAAGCGGGTCGAGAACATGCTCAAGCTCCGCGATGTGAGCGACGAGCTCGAGCGACTGCGGCGGTATATCGAAGAAATGGAAAGTTGACCGCTAGCGATAGAGCTTTCTTGGGCCGATTTCCGTGGCCCTTGCCGAGGCGGCGCAGGTCTGGTGCTGCCGAATTGCCACGATTGGGATATGATTGGAGTGTCAGTCGACGACATTCCTCACGAGGCAATTTCATGCGGATTCGCGCCTTTGTTGTCCTTTCTCTGGTCATGCTGCTGAGCCATCCGGCGGTAGCCATCGATCATAGGGTCGCGTTGCGCGCCGATCAAAGTCGAGCCGCTGGGGAAACAGACGCGATTCAGGAATTGATCGCTCAATTGGGGAGCGACGACTTCACCAAACGGCGGGATGCGGAAGCTAAGCTCATTGAACTGGGAGGTGCGGCGTTTGATGCGTTGCAAGATGCGCAGACCGATCCCGATTTAGAGATTGCCACACAATCGCAATACCTGCTGCACCGCGTGCCGATCGATTGGGCCCGCGACACCGATGTTGAAGAAGTGCGCGAATTGATGGCGAATTATGCCAAGGTGAATGGTCGCGAGCGGCGCGAGATTGTCACGCAACTCAAGGATTTGAAAGCCGGGGCAGGTCTGGGAGCCTTAAGCCGCATCGCTCACTATGAATTGTCACCGGCATTGGCAAAGCACGCAGCACTCGCCGTGCTGAGTGGTCGCAGTGAGCATGAAAAGAATGCCACAGCGCAGGCCAAGCTGATTAACACGGAGATCGGCGACAGCCCGCGTGATTCGGCCGCCTGGCTTCGACTGTACGCCGCGCAGTTGAGCGATTCCGAGAGCGTCAACCCAGGATGGCTGAAGTTGATCGATGGCGAAATCGCGCAGATGAAAGAGGATCAGGACAGGACTAATCTGTCGACTCTACTGAAGTTGATGGAGTTTCACGTTCAGCTTTGCAAGGATCACGGCCAGGCGGAATCGTTGTTTGAATCGCTGCGACGCCGCGTGGATTTGTTGATCGCTGAATTCGGCCAGGCACGAGAAGCAATCGCCCCAGACATTCAGTGGTGCATCAAGAACAAGCAATGGGCCGCGTTGGATTTGCTCGAAAAGCATTACGAGAAATTGATCAAGGACGACCGGTTGCTGTTGTATCTGGCCGCCGCTGCACGGTCGGCGCGAGGTGAGTACGACGCCGCGCAAGAGTTTGCGGAACGTGCGTATAAGCACGTGGCCGTCGGCCATAAAGATTCGGACTTGGAGGAGCGAAGTCACATCGGTGATTTGATTGCCGACTTGGGATATCACGATTGGGCCGAGCGTGAATGGCAGTTTGTGATTGAAAACGCGCCGCTAACGTCGACCGAATCGATGATCGCGCGGTCATCAGTAGCGAATTGGTGCCTCCACGACCGGGGAGAAGATAAAGAAGCCGCTGAGTTGTTGGGGGAAGTTTGCGATGCCGTCGACAACGATGAAGAACTCAAAGCCGCGCTCCAGACGAATAGTGAGGCGAGCTACTACTTGAACAAAGTGCTCCGCACGCAGCGCGATTATTTCACCGCTTGCTATTTAGCGAGCGAGAAGGATTACAAAGGACAACGGAAATCACTCGAGCGGGCTTACAGCCGCAACCATAAAGACCCCGACGTGTTGATCGCCATGTATCGTTTGAAAGAGGGGGACGATACGTATCGCGAGCGAGTTAAGGGCCGAATCGTGCGTGCTCTGGCTGAAGTCGAGCAAGAGATCGAAGGCAATCCCGCCGAGCCGAATGGCTACAACCACTATGCGTGGCTCGTGAGCAACACCGAAGGGGATTACGACAAAGCGGTACAGTATTCGCTCAAATCGTTGGAACTGCGGCCCGAGACGCCCAGCTATTTAGACACGTTGGGCCGGTGTTACTACTCCGCTGGAGATTTGGATAAAGCCGTTGAAACCCAGCGCAAAGCCGTTGCGATGCATCCCAACGTCAAAGTGATGCAGAAACAGCTGGAAGTTTTTGAAAAGGCTCAGGCCGAGAAGAAAAAGAAATCATGAAAACAGCGCAACTTGACTCCATCCGACTCGCTTACGAAGACCAGGGCACGGGACAGCCAGTTGTATTGTTGCCCGGTTATCCGCTCGATCACCGGATGTGGGGGCCGCAAATCGAAGCTCTGAGCAAGACGTGCCGCGTGATTGCCCCCGACTTGCGTGGTTTTGGTCAGAGCACTCAGGCCGCCGAAGACGCGGCGAGCGGCGTATCGATGAGCCAATATGCGGCAGACGTGGCGGAATTGCTCGACGCCATCGGTGTTAGCGAGCCGGTGATTCTGTGTGGTTTTTCGATGGGGGGGTACGTTTTATGGCAGTTCTCTCGACAGTTTCCTGAGCGAGTTAAGGCCATCGTGCCCTGCGACACTCGGGCGATTGCCGATACGTCCGAAGCTCGCCAAGGGCGGCTTAAGACGGCGGGTGAAGTTCTGAAAACGGGGATTGAACCCGTCATCACTGCGATGCTTCCGAAGCTGTTGTGCGAAGCAACCAGGAATTCTCGTCCCGAGATTGTGGACGAGTTGACCACGATCATGCGCAGCTGTTCGCCACAGGCGGTCGCGGCAGCGCTGCGCGGCATGGCTGATCGGCCCGATGTGTCGAAAGAGCTAGAGAAAATCTGGCAACCGACGCTGGTGTTGGTGGGTGCCGAAGACGCGATCAGTTCCCCGGACGAGATGCGAGGCATTGCCGACAAAATTCCCGGCGCGGAGTTTGTCGAGATCCCCAGGTCGGGGCACATGACAACGCTCGAAAACCCCGAGGCGGTCAACGCCGCGTTCGTAGACTTTATTAGCCGACAAAGTTAGCCGGCAGCGTCCCGCTGCCGTACCTACGGCAAACGAAACATCGACTGAATCCGCAGCACGGCCGAATCATCGGGAAACGTGTGAAACGCTTGCACGCGGAATGATTTGTCGCGGGATTCAACGTTCATATAGCTAATGCCGCCAGCTTCGAAACGTCCGCTCGCTTCAAATTGGTGCAGCATTCCATTGCGCGCGGCCTGCAGGGAAAGTTCTTTCTGGTAGGCTCGCAGCTTTTCCGACGTGGCACTTTCGAGCGAGAACGACATTTCGTATGTGATTCCGCCGTGGCATTCGAGTCGATCTTCGCGGCTCGCACGGACGCGGTGCGACATGAGCCGGCGCTTCTCGGGCATTTCCAAATGGGCCGAGGTGGCCACTTCGGTGAGGAGCGAATCGCCAACCTTCCAAGCAACTAAGTGTCCAGTGCTTGTGATCCGCACGCTCGCCTCGTACTTGCCGCGCTGGAAAGTACGAGCCTCGTGGATGTCGAACAATTCGGGATGAATCGAGCGGCCATAAAGCTGCAGAACCAATTCAGCCACTTTGGGTCGGACGGAAAGCACGGCAAAACTCACGGGTTGATATTTATGCAGTTGCCCTGATGATATCCCAATTATAGTTGTCGACTGCGCGCATCTCAAAGGGGAAAGTTTTGTAATGATATTAGCGTTGGATTCTCTCTTGACAAACTCGCAGTTGGTAAGCCTCAGACAACAAAATCAGCAAATCAAAATCTGCTAGCAGAATGCCAAACAACGAAATGCAGAGTCTCAAATCTTCTCTGCGATACTCTGCACCTCAGCGAGCTCTGCGTTAAAATAATTCATGTCCTACACCGCGCACCAAGTTTACAAACATCTTTTCCAATCGCTCGGTCCCCAAGAGTGGTGGCCGGGGGAGACACCGTTTGAAATTATGGTCGGTGCGGTGTTGGTACAGAACACGGCGTGGAAGAACGTCGAGCGCGCAATTGCCAACCTTAAGCAAGCCAAGGTACTCACGCCGAAAAAATTATACGCGCTCTCCACCGAAGAGTTGGCCGAGTTGATTCGCCCGGCAGGTTATTTTCGTATCAAGGCCAAGCGGCTGCACAATCTGGTGAAGTTCTTCGTCGAGCGCTATCGCGGTTCCATCACGGCCATGCAGAAGTTGGACACCCAACGACTTCGCGAAGAACTGCTTGCCGTGAACGGCATTGGGCCCGAGACGGCGGATTCGATTTTGCTCTATGCCGTGGGCAAGCCGGTGATGGTGGTCGACACTTATACCCACCGCATTTTTGCCCGGCATGGTTGGGTCACACATGGCACGGCATATCACCCGTTGCAGGAGCATCTCACCGGCCAACTGCCGACCGATGCTGTCATCTTCAATGAATTCCACGCCCTTTTGGTGCATGTGGGGCATCATTACTGTAGTCCCGTGCCGCGTTGCGACGAATGTCCTTTAAGAGGGATGCTGCCAAAGAGTGGGATCGTCGTGCCGCTCACAAGCGGTGCCAGCATCTCGAAGAGGTAGCTTGCTAGCAGTCGCTCAAGTGTGCTTATCGACGCTTGCGTTTGTGTGCAAGACTGATCTGGCCTTGCTAACGCCGTTTGCCTATCATCCGCCGCTGCTCGTCGGGCGCTGGCGGGTATTGTTATTTTGTTTTGCGAATGTGGTGCCGCGAGGGCACACAGTCGCTGGGCTTGCTTGTGATGGAGTACAAGCCGTGAATTCTATTCGACCACTTATCACGATTTCGATCCTGGGCATTGTTGGCCTCGTGCTGTACATGAAGATCAACGAAACCGAACCGGTGATTCCCACCGGCGCCGCCGATTGGGATATGTCTGGCAATCTCGACATCGGCAGCGTCGATGTCGGTGGCACGGGCGACTTGGGCGGAATCGAAATCGGCGGTGCGCCGACCGATTCGATGGCAGCCACTACCGCGCCGGCAGCCACATCCGCCGCGCCTGCTTTTAACGCCAGTGGTAGTACAGCCCCGAGCTACGCGCCAGCTCCTTCTTTCTCGGCGGATACAAGGTCAGAAGCTCCGCCCGCATTTGTACCGAACACAACGGCCCCAGCGGCTGAACCTAATTTGGATATTGCAACCTCCGATGCTGTGGCCGATGTCGCTGCCGAGGCGGATACGCAAACTGCTGATTCGTCGAAACTCCCACCGCTGCCCGCACTGCCTGCCATGGCTGCCGGAGCGGCTGCGCTAGCTAACGAAACCTTGGGCGATTCCGCCTCCAAATCGAGCGCACCTGTTGATGTTCCTTCATCAATCAGTGAGCCAAGCAAAACCGACGCTGCGTCGACTGCAACTCAAGCTGCCATGCCGTCAGGTTTTGACACTCAAGCTCCGATCACTCCTACTGAATCACTTGAAGCCGATGCCAAGACCACCGCTGGTCAGGCCTCGCTCTTTGCCGCCACGCGACTTGCCGTGCAATCCGCTTTGGATCGTGGTGAGTTGTCGCAAGCCTTATTGTTGCTCTCCGATTGGTACGGCGATCCGTCGCTCTCCGCCGCGGAAGCCAACGAAGTGCAAGACCTGCTGAGCCAACTCGCGGGGAGCGTGATCTATTCAACCGAGCATCGGCTCGAGCCGCCGTACATGGTGCAAGCGGGTGAGAAGCTCGAAGACATCGCGCAGAAGCACGATATTCCCTGGCAACTTTTGGCCAAGATCAATGGCATCGCTAATCCCGACCAATTGCAAGCTGGCCAGCAATTAAAAGTCTTGCGGGGACCCTTCTCGGCACGCATCGACCTGAGCGAACGCCAAATGGTGTTAATGCTCGGTCGGCGCTACGCGGGACAATTCACACTGGAAGTCGATCCGGCCACCTCGATCGAAGAGGGCTACTGGGCCGTCGATCAAAAATTATTGACCCCCGGCAATGTGGGGATGCTTAACTCGGCCACAACCCCGAGCGAAGAACGCAGCATTTTGCTGACCAACGCCGGTGCCGCGGCCGGCCAAGTCACGATACTCCGTGGCGCAGGAACCTCGTCTGCGGGAACCGATTCCGCGGGCCGCGTGATCCAATTCAAGGGTAATGACGTCGAGGACGTGTACGACATTCTTACGCTCGGCTCGCAGGTGATGATCCGGCGGTAAGTCGATTGATTTACAGGGGACAGCCAATCGAGTAAGGTCATGCGAATTGGCAAATACCTCTACGCTCTCCTGTAATACATCCCATGTACGACCGACAAGCCCTCGCCGATCTGATCAAACAAAAGGCCCTCAAGTTTGGCGATTTTACGCTCGCCTCGGGCAAGAAGGCCAGCTTCTATCTTGATTGCCGGCAGGTCACGCTCGACGCGCAAGGAGCCCAGCTCATCGGTGCGGGGATGCTTGAACTGCTCAAGGACGACATGCCCGACTTGGTGGGAGGCATGGTTATCGGTGCTGACCCCATCACCGCCGCGATTCTTACGTTGGCGGGAATCAACAAAACTACACTGCGTGGGGTAATGGTCCGTAAGGAACCCAAAGGCCACGGCCTGGGGAAACACGTCGAAGGGCCATTCAATGAAGGCGAAGAGTTGGTCATCGTCGAAGATGTCGTCACGACGGGTGGGTCATCGTTGAAAGCAATCGAGCACTGCGAGGCGGTGGGACTCAAAGTGAAGCGTGTGCTGGCGATCATCGACCGCTTGGAAGGAGGCCGCGAAGCCTTCGCCCAGCGGGGCTATGAACTGACGACGTTGTTCACGATCAAAGATTTTGGAATTTAAGAGTTCAACGCAGAGCACGCCGAGAGGCAAAGTTTCGCAGAGGAAGATTATTTTCGAATAGTTTTGAATGCTCTGCGGCCCTCTGCTCCCTTGCGACCTCTGCGTCCCTTGCGACCTCTGCGTTTACTACCCTCGAACTATGGAAACCTCCCTCCATCGCCAATTGAAGCAGCATTACGCGACCAATGCTGATCGCTGCGAAGTTTCGATCGCCGGTTATCGCATTGATGCCGTATGTCGGGGACGATTGATCGAAATTCAGCACGGCTCCCTCGCCGCGATTCGGGACAAGATCGCCGCGCTGTTGGTCGATCATTCGGTCACCGTGGTGAAGCCGATTGTCGCGATCAAGCAATTGGTGAAACTCGACAAGCGCGGCGGCTGTGAGATCAGTCGGCGTTTGAGCCCCAAGCGTGGCGTAATCCTTAACCTGTTCGACGAGTTGGTCTACTTCACGCGCGTATTTCCGCACAAGCGGCTGACACTGGAAGTCGCTTTGGTCGAGGTTGAAGAGCTGCGCTATCCCGGGCACGGCCGTCGACGTCGTCGCCGCGAGAACGATTTCCAGATTGCCGATCAGCGACTGTTGCGCATTGTCGAAACCCGACAGTTCCGCACACTGGCCGATCTCCGTCGTCTGTTGCCCGCGGAATTGCCCCCCACGTTTCACACGGGCCATCTTGCGGCATCAATGAAAATCCCGCGGGGGATCGCACAACGAATCACCTATTGCCTGCGGGAAACCGGCGGTGTCCGGGTCGTCGGCAAAGAGGGGAACTCGATTCTCTATCGCTATACCCGCCGCGCGGCTTAGAGGAGCTTGCACCGGCGCTGCCCAGAAGGCGGCGAATCTGCTACCATTTAAACTTTCCCTTTCAACGATTGCGGTGCCTTTTTAACGGCGCATTGAATAAGGTCCTTCCATGAGCGAATCCACGCCTCCCGCGCGAAAACCGCCGATTCGGCAGCTCATGGGAGTGCAGATCATTGGCACGGGAAGTTTTGTTCCCGACAACATTGTGACTAACGAGGATTTGGCTTCGCTGGGCTGTGATGCCGACTGGATCATCCAGCGGACGGGCATTCGCGAACGTCGGCACGCGCCTCCCGGTATGACGACGAGTGATTTGGCTGTGAAAGCGGCGGAGCGCTGTCTGGCTGCGGCGGGGGTGAGTCGTGACGAAGTGGATCTCTTGATCGTTGCGACGTTGTCTCCCGATCAGCTTTTGCCCGCGACGGCTACGCGTGTGCAAGATCGGCTTGGTTTGTGTTGTGGTGCGATGGATCTTTCGGCGGCGTGTTCCGGTTTCGTTTACGCACTCACAACCGCGATGCAGTTTGTGGCTACAGGCAGCAGCAAGCGGGCACTCGTGATCGGTGCCGATGCGAATTCCCGCGTGGTCGATCCCGAGGACAAGAAAACCTATCCGCTCTTTGGCGACGGGGCAGGGGCCGTGCTGCTGGCCCCCGGAAGCCCAGAGCAAGGGGCCCTCGCGTATACCCTGGGTGCCGACGGCTCAGGGATTGAGTTGCTTTATCGCCCCACGGGCGGTGCAATCGATCCGTTTGAATCATGCGACCCAAAGCAGCGCGGCTGGTTCATGAAGATGGACGGCAAGCCTGTCTTCAAGTGGGCCGTGCGGCTGATCGAAGATTGCTCGAAAGATATTGTGAAGTCCGCAGGTCTGGAACTGGCCGACATCGATTGGTGGCTGTTGCATCAAGCGAACGTGCGGATTCTCGATGCCGCGGTACAGGCTCTCGAGATAGACCGCGAGCGGGTCGTGATGCATCTCGATCGCTACGGCAACACCTCCGCGGGAAGCATACCCATCGCGCTCGACGAAACGGTCCGCGCGGGCGGCATTCGCCGCGGCCATCATCTGCTACTCTCCGGCTTCGGCGCGGGTCTCACCTGGGGAACAATGGCGTTTCGCTGGTAAGGAGATTTCTAAACGCAGAGGTCGCAGAGACGCTAAGGGCCGCAGAGATGGATGAGAATAAAATCTCGAACAAGATCATCGGCTGTGCGATAGCGGTTCATCGAAATTTAGGCCCTGGGCTACTCGAGTCGATCTACGGAGAAGCCCTGTGCTACGAATTGAATCGAGCTGGCTTGAGTTTTCGCCGTCAAATTTCGGTTCCTATAAAATACGAGGATGTGTTACTCAGCACGCCCCTGCGCCTCGACTTGCTCGTCGAGGAAAAAATCATTGTTGACAATAAAGCGAAGGCGGAACTCATTCCTATAGATAAGCAACAATTGTTGAGTTATTTGAGATTACTCGATCTTCGGTTGGGTTTGTTAATTAACTTCAACGTGCCTAAACTTATTGACGGCGTAAAGCGAGTCGTAAATAAGCTCCCCGACCAAACCAATTCTTGAATATCTCTGCGGCCCTCTGCATCTTTGCGACCTCTGCGTTTAAATAGTAAATAGATTGACACCATGACAGCAACAAAAACAAAAACTAAGAAATCGCTCCTTCCCACCCGCGACAAAGTCAAAGTTGCCGACACTTGGAATTTGGACTCACTCTATCCCAACGACGAAGCCTGGGAAAAAGACTTCATCGCGTGGGAGAAGCAAATCAAACGGTACGCCGCGTTTCAGGGGAAGCTCGGCACGAGTGCGGACCAGATCGCCGATTGCTTGAAGTTCGACGTGAAGTTTGATCGCCAGGCCGAGCGACTGAGCACCTACGCGTTTCTCAAAACGACCGAAGACACGGCCAACAGCACCTATCAGCGGATGGTGGGCCGCTTTCAACATGCCGCGAGCGAAGCAGGCCAAGCGGCGAGCTACATTCGGCCCGAGATCATGGCGATTCCGCCGAAGAAGTTCGATGAATTCTTGAAGTCGAAGTCGCTCGCGCCATTTCGCTTGACGCTCGAACGGATGGTCCGCTACCGACCCTACACGCTTTCCAACGCCGAAGAAAAACTTTTGGCCATGCAGAGCCAAATGTCGGATACGGCCAATCACACGTTCCGCCAGTTGACCGACGCCGATTTTAAGTTCGGCATGGTGAAGAACGAAAAAGGGGAATCGATCGAGTTGTCGCACTCGTCGTTCTCCGCGCTGTTGCATTCGCCGAAGCGCTCGGTTCGTAGCGCGGCGTTCCATCAGTATTACGAAGTTTATGCCAACCACGAGAACGCCTTGGCCGCGACCCTGAGCGGCAGCGTGCAGCGCGATGTCTATTACGCCAAGGCCCGCGGCTACAGCAGCGCGATCGAGGCGGCCTTGTTTCACGACGACGTGCCACTCTCGGTGTACGACAATTTGATCACTGCCGTGCGCGGCAAGTTACCGGCTTTGTATCGCTATTACGATCTGCGCCGGCGAAAGATGAAGCTCAAGGACATTCATCACTACGACACATACGTACCGATTTTGAGTGATCTCGATCAAAAGCGCAACTGGCAACAGGCGGTCGACACGGTGATCGCTTCGCTGGCACCGCTCGGCAACGAATACACAAGCGTGCTCGAACGTGGCCTCACGAGCGACCGTTGGTGCGACCGCTATCCCAATCGGGGCAAGCAAAGCGGCGCGTTTAGCTGTGGTTCGTTCGACGGCGCGCCGTATATCATGATGAACTATCAGCCGACGGTGCTCGATCACGTCTTCACGCTCGCCCACGAAGCGGGGCACTCGATGCACAGCTATTACTCGGCCAAGAGCCAGCCGTTTCAGTATTACAACTATGTGATCTTCGTGGCCGAAGTGGCGAGCACGTTCAACGAGCAGCTGCTGAGTCGCCACTTGATGAACAATGCTGCCAACACCGAAGAGCGTGCCTACTTGATCAATCGCGATATCGACGCGATTCGCGGCACGATTATTCGTCAGACGATGTTTGCCGAATTCGAGAAGATTATTCACGCCCTGGCCGAGGCGGGCGAGCCACTTACGATTGAGTGCTTCAAGAACGAGTACTACAAACTGCTGGAAGCGTATTTCGGTCCAGACTTTGTCCTCGACGAGCAATTGAAACTCGAGTGTTTGCGCATCCCCCATTTCTATCGAGCGTTCTACGTCTACAAATACGCCACGGGCCTTTCTGCGGCGATCGCGCTCTCCGAGCGCGTGGTTCATGGCGGCAAGGCGGAACTGAACGATTATCTTTCGTTCCTCAAGGGAGGCTGCTCGAAGTTCCCGCTCGATCTGCTACGCGATGCCGGGGTCGACATGGCAAGCACCACGCCAGTGGACACGGCGCTCGCGCGATTTGAATCGCTCGTGGATGAGTTGGATGGGTTGTTGTAGGGCGAGCCAATACCGGCATTCTTAACACAACCACGAAGCAACGCGGACTTCTACTGGCTGTGATTGAAATCAAGCAATGTCGGTCTTGATCTTCTTCGGTAGGTCGGCCTATATTTTGGCTCTTACTTAGGTTTCGCAACAAGGAGGTGGCTCGTGACGTTCATGACACGGATTGTGTTTTCATTTCTCGCTTGTTTGGCCGTGGAATTGCACGCGGTCCAGATTCCTGTCGCGAGCTACACTCTTTCAGGCAGCGATGTCGGCGGGAATTACTCAGACAGTACCGGCAGTGAACTCACCGACGACATCGACGCCAATATTGCCTGGGGAAATGGCATCTCAATCGGTGTCGGCGACATCGGGCCACTCGTGGGCTGGTCCAATAACAATCCCACGATCGAGTTCAACTTCGCTGGGCAGGTAAATGTCGGGGCCTTGGAGATTTGGTTCGCCGACAGCGATGGCTCGGCCGGCGTCGCGATGCCTTCGGCCGTGACGTTAAGCACATCGGGTGGCTATGCACAAACCTTTCCTATCATCGATCCCCCCGGCAATGGCGCGACGGTGCCAGTCGTCATTACGGGGCTGAATCTCACAACGGATAATCTGACGCTTGTCGCCACGCTGACCCAGCAATGGACGATGCTTTCCGAAGTGCGATTCTTTGAGCAAGTCGTGCCTGAACCGACGGGGTTGATACTCGGAACACTCGCATTGGTGTCACTAGCCATGTCGCGATCCCGATAGGGAATCGTATACCAGCACGAGTGCCCGAGTAAGCGTTCATTCGCAGCGGGCGTTGGCCAGACTTTCTAATCGCTCTGCAGCTCATTGATGAGCTGGGTCCCGGCACCGATTAGCTCCAAGTACTTATTGACTCGGCAATATGTGCGATTCTTACCCTGTCCACCCAGGCTTCTCTTGGACTTTCCCCGCCCCCCGTGGTAACCTGCTCGGTTGGTAACCACCAGAACGGACTTTGCGCCGTTCGTCTCCAATCTCGGGCGCCACCATGGATGAAGTGTTTCTAGTTTTTCTCGGCCTCGGCGCGTTGGCCGTCGTCTTTATTGTTCCCATCGTCAACTTCTTTCGTTTGCGAGCGATTCAAGAAGATCAAGCGACGGGATTCAATTCGATTCGCTTGGAGATTGGGCGGCTACAAAAGAAGCTAGCGGAACTGGCGGCTGCCCCGGCTCCACCCGCGCCTACTGTAGCACAGCCAGTGGTGGAACCAACGGTTGCTGCAACACCGACTGAAGAAAAAGCAACTCAGCCAGCCGCCGAAGAGGAACCAAAATTCGAAATCGTCTGGCCCGATCCGCAAGGTCCCAAGCCGCTGCAACCAGCCACTCCTCGAACTGTAAAACTGCCGCAGCATCTCACCGGTCAAAAGGTCCCCGAGTTCGCGGCGGCATCGTCTGCACCCACTGAGCCAGCCAAACCTGTATTTTCGACGCGCCCAGTTTTTGAACCGTTGCTGCCACGCGAGCCAAGTCGCTTTGAAGTCGCTGCGAAGGAAACACTGCACAAGATTTGGAACTGGATCATCGTCGGTGAGGAGCATGTCCCCGCAGGGGTGTCGATGGAATTCGCCATCGCCAGTCAGTGGTTGCTGCGGATCGGCGTGCTCTTGGGATTGGTCTTGGTCGGCTACTTCCTGACGTATTCGATCAAGAATGGTTGGCTTGGTCCGCAAGCACGCGTGATGTTGTCGACAGCCACGGGATTGGTACTGTTGATTGCTGGCACACGAATTCTTGGCAAGAAGTATCACGTGATGGGGCAGGGGCTCATGGGGGCGGGGCTCGCGACGTTGTACTTCAGCGTGTTCGCCGCGTCGAACATGTATCATCTGATCCCCGCCATGCCGGCGTTCATCGCGATGATTGCGGTCACGGTCCTCGCGGGGGGAATCGCCGTTCGCTTCAATTCGATGCTGGTGGCGGTGCTCGGCATCATCGGCGGCTACGGCACGCCGTTGATGCTCTCCACGGGGGCGGTCGATTTCGTCGGCTTGTATGGTTACATGCTGGTGCTGGGCATCGGCGTGCTGGGGATCTGCTATTGGAAGAACTGGCCGCTGGTGAATTACCTCAGCTTCTTTGCCACGTATGCAATGTTCTTCGCCGCGATGCGCGCCTATACGCCTGAGCATTTCCATGAAGTGATGCCGTTTGTCGTCGCGTTCTTTGTGTTGTTTTCGACGATGATCTTTCTTTACAAAGTCGTGCGGGGCGCGAAATCGAATCTGCTCGACCTAGTGGCGCTCTATATCAATGCTGGCGTGTTCTTTATTGTCGGATCTCGCTTGATCGAAGAAATCCACGGCCGACGGTGGGTCGCGGCGCTTACGCTCGGCTTGGTCGCCTTCTACACGGCACATATCTACTTGTTCTTACGGCGTAAACTGATCGATCGCGAATTGCTGGTGTCGTTGTTTGGTCTGACCGCATTTTTTCTGTCGATCACCATGCCGCTGGTGCTCTCGAATCAATGGATCACCGCGAGTTGGGCGATCCAGGCCGTTGTGTTCCTGTGGATTGGCCAGAAAATCGGCAGCCAGTTCGTCAGGCAAATTGGGCTGCTGTTATTTGCTTTGGTGCTGGGGCGGTTTTGTTTTCTCGACCTGGGGCGACAGTTTGCCGGCGGCATCGCCACCACGGCGGATATGGCTTGGCAAGACTATCTGATCGCGCTTGTGGAGCGGGCCGTGGCCTTTGGAATTCCGATTGCGTGCTTTGGCATTGGCTACCGCATGCTCAGCCGTGAACCTGCACCCGAGGAAGGGATCATCGCTCGCGGGAATGACGTACCTTCGTGGATGGGGAAAGCCACGACGCTGCACGTGCTGATTGTGGCGGCCATGGTGATGGGCTTTATGTATTTGCATTTGGAACTCAATCGCACGGTGGGCGTGTTTTATCCCCCAGCTCGGCTGCCGGTGCTGACGATGTTGTGGATCGGGCTGAGCGCGTTCTTTCTAATGCAGTATGTTCGCGCGGGGGGCGTGGTGTTTCTCGGTTTGTTCGTCCTGGCGATGGTGGCCGTGGTGGGCAAGTTGCTCGGCGTCGATTTGCCATCGTGGGGTGTGAATGAGAGGTTGCTTTATGCTCCACCGTATTCGTTCCGCGATGCGTTGATGCGTTTGATCGATTTCGGCGCGATCATTGGCTTCTTCGGCGGGGCCTATGCCCTCTTCCGCAACCGCCAAACCGTAATCCCCATTCGCGACGTGCTGGGGCTCGCGAGTTTGGCGATGCTATTTTTCTATCTCACGCTCGAAGTGAACAGCTTTTTGTACGACGCCTACCCCGGCTTGCGGGCAGGAGGGGTGTCGGTGTTGTGGGCGATTTTTGACTTGGCGATGATTTGGCGGGGGATCAGCAAGAACATTGCCACACTTCGCTATTTGGGCCTGGCACTGTTTGTCATCGTGACCGGCAAGATCTTTTTCAACGATCTTGCGCGGCTGGAGCAATTCTGGCGAATGGTCGCGCTAGTGCCGTTGGTGATTCTGTTCTTGGCAGGCTCGTTCTTATACCTAAAATTCAAGGATAATTTTGCCGTGGCCGATTCAACCACGCCGCCGGACGACCTTCCTTAATACCTACCTGAACTATGCGGAGCAGAAACATGATACGAATTGCGGTTCTCTTCGCGTTATTGGGGGGCTGTGCCAGCGCGTCTTTCGCCGCGGATGTTTACTACGTGAAGGACATTGAACTTCCTGCCATCGAGAGCGAGGAACTGCTTTCAGTAACGCTCGATAGCGATGTCTATGCCCACAGCCAGACGAACTATCACGACTTGCGCTTGCTGAACAGTAAGAATAAGGAAGTCGCCTACCTTGTGCGGCTTGGACAAACGAAGCGGAGTCGCACGGTCGAGCAAACCTGGACCGCCGAGCATTTGTCACTCAAACCAGACGAAGATGGCAGTCTCAAAATTACCTTTGTCACCGACACCGAAAAACATCCCCAGCCTCCGCAGGGGATCCGCCTGTTTTCGCCAGTGTCAAATTTCGAGCATCGCGTGAAAGTGGAAAGTTCCACCCACGGACACAATTGGGTAACGCTTATTGAAGATGAGCTGATTTTTGATTACTCGCAGTTCATGGATGTGCGGAACGTCACGATCGATCTGCCGAAGATCGAGGACCAGCCACGGTTTTTCCGGCTCACGATTGCCGACGTGACCCAGGAACAACAGTCGCAGCTGTTGGAGCTTTCACGCAATTTAAGTGGCGATGAAGAAACCAGCCGCACCGAACGGATGACGATCAAGCGTCAACCGTTTCGCATCGACCGCATCGAACTGTGGACCGACAAGGTTCAGCAAGACGTGGCCGTGGATAGTCAGGTGGCTTATCCCGTAAGCGTTGATCCCGCGGAACCCACAACCAAGGACAAACAGACATTTGTCCATTTGAAAACCAAGAACGAGCCACTCACTCGATTCAGAATCGCAACCGACACCACGAATTTCAGTCGACCCGTGACCGTGGAGATTCCGGAACCCGGCACGACGCCGCAAAGTTGGCGAGCGATTGGGTCGGACACAATCTCGCGAATTGACTTCCGCACGCTCAAGCGAGCATCGCTCGATGTGACTTTTCCCGAAACACGCTCTGCAGAATATCGCATCGTTATCGGGAATCGCGACAGTCCTCCGCTTGACATCACGGGCGTCACCGCCGAGGGGCATGAGTATGAAGTGCTGTTCCTGGCCGACCCGCAGGAAAAGTATCGACTCGCTTACGGTGACACGCGACTTTCCAGCCCGAATTACGATACGGCTGCGCTCGCAGAATCGCTCAAAGCAGGTTTCGCGGCACTCGTGGGAACATTGGGCACGGCCACTCAAGTTGAGATTCCCCCCGAGGCCATCGTTCCCGAATCATTTTTTAAATGGTTCGTGAACAGTTCGCTCGCGATGACCACGGTCATCTGCGTGCTGGTTGTTGTGCTGGCAATGGCGTTGTATCGCGCCACGCGGCATCTGGACGACATCAAAGAATCGCCGTAACTATTGCTCAGCGTTTGGCGACTTCGGTTGTGGGCGAAGTCATTTCACCGGCGCCTTGCTTGGCGTTGATAAAAACGTCGATCTGCTGGCCGACAAAAAGTCGTTTGCCCTTGGTATCAATGGCATAGATCACTTGTAGCACGCGAGTGTCGACGCGCTCGGTGTTGTCGCCGGTCAGCGACTTCTTGGGAACAACATACGGCTCGATCCGCACGAATCGCAGCGGAAAGAATTCGTTCGGCTGGCCCTTGAGCGTTGCCCGGGCTTCGGCATCGGTGAAAAAGCGCGGGATGTCGTATTCGTCGATGTCGACGCGGACGTGCAGTTGCGTCACGTTGCCCAACACAACAAGCGCTTGGCTGGCGGGAGTGGCTACGAATTCACCAGGGCGGACGTTGACCTGCAACACTTCGCCATCCACAAGTGCACGTACGACCAAACGATCCAATTCGGTCTGGGATTCATTAACTTGAGCTTTGGCGTTGTCGATGGCGGCTTGGGCCACGCGCTTGTCGTACTCCCAAGCACCGGCTTTGAGCAAATCATACTCAGCGACCGCGCTGTTGTAGCGCTCGCGAGCTTGCACTTCTTGTTGTTTGCGGACGATAAACTCTTCCTCGGGCATGGCCTTCCGATTGAAGAGCTGCTCGCCGCGCGAGGCTTGCTGTTGCCAGTTCTCCCAATCGGCCTTGGCTTCCAGAACTTTCGCTTCAGCGCGAGGCAGTTCTTCGGTGCGCGGCTGCGCTTCAAGGCGTGCCAGTTGAGCTTCGGCATCGGCGAGGCTCGCCTGGCGGATTGCGAGCTCCGCCTGACGTTGACGGTCATCCAAACGGAACAACGGATCGCCAGCTTTGACTTTCTGACCAACTTGGGCCATCACTTCGACGACCACTCCCGGCACGGGGGTGCCCATGGAGATGTTCTCGGTTTGCGGCTCGACCATGCCGGCCCCCGCCACAGTGTTGGGGAACGGATTCACGGCGGGCTGAATCGGAGGTGGCAACTCCGGAAGTCGGGTGCGGGCACTCATCAAATAGTTGGTCGCAAAGATAATAAGCCCAAGTGCGATCAGCGGTAAACCAAATTTCGTAAGCATGGGAGTCAGATTCAATTGTCCAAAAGTGTTATACGAGTTGACCTTCAACGAACTGCTCATCATCGGTCATAGAACCATTTGATTCGCGGTGTTCGAGTGAAACAATCCGGCCATCGTCCATGCGGGCCATCGTGTCGGCGAATTCAAAAATACGACTATCGTGGGTCACGATAATCACGGCGCGGTCTCCTTCGACGGCGATGCTGCGCAAGAGTTCCATGATCGTATGGCCCGTCTTGGCATCGAGCGCGGAAGTCGGTTCGTCGCACACGAGCAGGCGAGGGTGATGCACCAGCGCCCGCGCGATCGCGACGCGCTGTTGTTGACCGCCGGAAAGTTTTCCCGGCAGATTATTGATTCGCTCGCCCATCCCCATTTTTTCCAGCAGCGACACAGCCGACGCGACCGCCTGGCGTTTTGATTGGCCTTTGATCACCAAAGGCACAGCTGCGTTTTCGGCAGCTGTCAGCGCGGGGAGCAAATTAAACTGCTGAAATACAAAGCCGACATTGTCGCGGCGAAACGCGGTGCGCTGCCAGGACGTGAGGGCGGTGAGGTCGGTTCCTAACGCGTTTACGGTACCGCTCGTGGGTTTCAAAATGCCAGCCAGCACGGAAAGGAGCGTGGTCTTGCCGCAACCGCTGGGGCCGACGAGCATGGTGAGCTTACCCGCGTAAACGTCGAGATCAACGCCGCGCAAGGCGTGCACTTCGGCATTGCCGCTGCCATAGATTTTGGCAACTTTGCGGCAAGAGATCAGCGGTGTGGTTTGTGAAATTTCCATCGATCGTAAAATGCTTATCCTTGGAACACGACGGCCGGTTCAACGACCATCACGCGGTACATGCTCAACAAGCTGGACAGGATGCTAATTGCCCCCACGGCAACGGCTGTTCCGATGAACACTTCGGCGGGCATGTAGAAAGCCAACCGCGAACCGGGCGCATTGGCAACAATGCCAAACCAAGTGGCCCCACCAATTCCCAGGCCAAAACCGATGAAGCTCACCAACAGAGCCTGCAGCAGGATCATGCTGAGCAGCATCAGATTACCGGCCCCCATCGCTTTAAGTGCGCCATACTGTTTGATGTTTTCAATGGTGAACAGATAAAAGGTTTGCGCAGCGATGGCCGTGCCCACGATAAATCCGAGCGCGACCGTAATCCCGAAGTTGAAAGGGATGCCGGTCTTCCGCATGAAATAATCCATGGTGACCCATTCAAATTGTTTGCCGGTCAGCGCTCGCATGCCGGTTTGCTTTTCGATCCGTCGGCAAACTTCGTCGACGTCCGAACCTTCGGTCACGTCGGCGAGCACAAAGGAAAGGACCTTGCGCTCGGGAGGGACAAACTGCAAGGCTTGCGAATATCGGGTGTAAACCACCGGAAATGTCTGGAACGTGCGGCTCGAACGACAGATGCCGACGATCTCGGCTTCCTTGTCATTCATTTCAAATCGTTTGCCGATGTGCGGTTCTTCGCCGGGCCACAACAATTGATAACCTTCGTAATCCATGATCACGGCGTCGGGCCTGCGTAGATCGAACACGCTGCCGATCATCATGTCAGGCGGCGCGCCCACCAGCGTGGCATCGTCGAGGCCGAGCAAAATCGTTTGCTGGAAATTGCCATCTTCCAAGCGCGAACGAGTGAGACCCTTGTACAATGGCACGGCCCAAGCCACGCCAGGCACACCACGCACGGTATAGAGATCGCTATCGGAAAGCGGCTTAACGTCGTCAATGAATTGCACGTTGCCGTCCATGACCCAGATGTCGGCCCCCTGGATATCGCGAATCTGTCCGCTCGTTTGCAGCATCAGTCCACAAAAGATCGATGTTTGCTGCGCGATCAACAGCGTGGCGAAGGCAATTCCCAGGATGATGCCCAGGTATTTGCCTTGATTGCCGGTCAGCATTTTCAGGGCGATCCAGTTCATCGCTCGACCTCCTCAAGCAACGCAGCAGGTTGATGAGCATTCGCCCGAGCTTGGATCGCCGCGAGTGAAAAATTGGTCACGTGTCTGGCGAGTTTTTCCACGTCATGCGATGCATATTCGTCAGCAACAATTAAGCTGCGGATCACACCGTCGGCAAAAAAGTAAAACAAACATTGGCCAACGATACTGAAGGCCGTCAGGTGGAGCTCTTCTTCGGAAATATCATCCGGTAACAGCTCGCGCAAGATGCCGTTGAGAATTTCAAACTCGGGCCGAATACTAGAGCGGGCAAGTTCGGCGCACGCGGCGGTCGGGTGCAAGACTTCACGCAGCACGAGCCGTGGCTGCCAAACGTCGCCGGGATCGCTCAGCACCCGGCCGAAGAACGTAATGATGAAGTCTGCCAGCTTCTGCGTCGCAGGGGTCGTTTCATCCCAGCCCGGTAGCTTGACCTTTTCGATGCACCACCGATGGGCTCGCAGCACCGTTTCGATGTAGAGCCGTTCCTTGTCGCCAAAGTGATAATTGACCGCCGCGAGGTTAGCGCCGGCTTCCTGGCAGATGTCCCGAACGGTGGTGCTCTCGAAGCCTCGCTCGGCAAACATAATGCCGGCTGCTTCGATAATGCGTCGTTGGGTCGATTCTAAGTCATTGTCAGACATTGGTTTGCGATGTAAAACATGCGATTAAAACATCTGTTTCAATCAATTGTATCATTGGTAACCGCAGAGGCAACGCTGAGTTAATCCGAATTGCAGAAAACCACCAGCAGCCATGCCACTGGTGGGGGGAATAAGCCGGTGAAATGGCTTAGTACCGGCTTTGCAGGGTGCCGTCTGCACGATGGCCAAGTTGCCGGAGGATTTCGGGTTCGGTGTCCTCGGTGAGTGAATGCACCGATCCGTCGGCCAAAACCGTTTGCACCGTACCCGGATGGGCGCTGCTGAATCCACCCACTTCCAGAGGGCGGTCAACAGCTACACCCGTGCCGGGGCGATTACCTCTCAATCCGCCCTCTTCCAGCGGGCCAATTTCTGGCTCATCGCGCCGCCACCGCCGCGCGTTGAGCTTGCCTGTGTTGCGGAGCGTGGAACGCGTGCCACTGACCCAACCTAACGTGTTCTCGTCGCGAGTTTCGCCAAGCAAAAGCGTCTGCGAACTTCCATCCTTTATGTCCGTATAGCGAATCGCGCTGTTGAGAAACAACAAGCCATGATTGTCGGCATCGATGGGGGCCTCAACATCGTTGTGACAACCGGCGTAAGTGCTGACCGCCGCGAGCTTGTCTTCGGGAAGTTCATTTCCCGGAAATGAGGGGCAAGTAAAAACGTCAACTGGGACGGCCCGTACGGGTGCATTGACCGGCGCGTACGCCCCCGCTTCGATATCGAAGGCTTGATAGGCCGTATCCATTTCGATGTACGGCAGAATCTGCACGAGCCAACTCACATGCTGCCCATCGGCTTCGCTGCGAATTGGGCCTTCGGGATTGATCACCCCCGCCGGAAGATGTTCAACGGCGAATTCATAATTGTGTACGCCAAGCCCCAACTGGGCCAAGTTGTTGGTGCATGAGGATCGCCGCGCGGCCTCGCGGGCTGCTTGCACCGCTGGTAACAAAAGTGAAACGAGTATGCCAATGATGGCGATCACAACCAAAAGTTCGACGAGCGTAAAGCCTTGCCGTGAATGATGGGATTTTGTGTTCATGGATCTATTCCTCTCGAATGAGTGATAATGTGTACGAACGCCGAATCGATTGAGGAGAATCAGCGGGGAGTTGTGCGATGACATGGACTTGCGCGGGCTCGTCATTGGTAGAAGCTTCAACATCGATTTCTACCAGGGCGGTTTCGATGCCCGGGATCGCTTTACTGGTGAGTTCCCAGGTTTCGCCGGAGTAGTCTTCATCCTCAGTCAGTTGCCGTACCGCGCGTTGCACACCCGCGGCCAAGAGAAACTCGGTTTGGCTGAGCTTAAGTTCTTGACGGGCAGCGTGTCGTGCGGCGAGCGCCGTCTTGAGCATCGACGCGGCGATTCCCATCACGATGGCGAGGCACGCGAGCACGCAAATCAGAATCAGACCGGATTGTCGGCGGCGGCGCTGCGTCATGGCGTGCCTCCCAAGCCAGTAACGAGCCGCGCGAAACGGCCAATGTGGGCCGTGATGTGCAGCACCATTTTTGGCGGTTCGTTGGCAACTTTTGTTTCGCGAGTCACTTGCAAATCCAGCATTTCCGGTGCGGCGGTAGTTGTGATGGTCGCGTGATAATCGGCGGGCTTCTTGTAAAACTCGCGTTGCGTTTGTTCGTCGGGGATTTCCGATTCGCGAATGAATTCAGTGTCGGCGATGGTGTAACGAACGACTCGTTCGTTGGGCATCAGGAAGTCGAGTCCCAAAGGCTCTTGTGTCAGTTTGGCCGATTGGGCTTCATGAGCATCGCGGCGAAGATCATGCGACAAGCGAGTCAGCGACCGCATCGTGTCGGCTTGCTCGCGACAATCGCTATCAATTCGCATAGCCCGATGCACCGCGCCGGTGGCAAGTGTCAACAGCACCGTGCTCACTGCCATCGCGGCAGACATTTCAACAAGCGTAAAGCCGCGTCGTTTATTCATGGTGCTTCCTCCGACAATTTATTGAGCCAACCCACCAGTCGCAGGGGCTCAGGCTTGCCCGCACGGTCCCAATTGATTTCCAGCACGATGCGAGGCCCAAACTCATCCACGATCTTGCTGCCTGACAACTTGGCATCTGACAAAGTGGCTTTAATCGCCGGCGTGACGTCCAGGTTGCCCAAGGCTTCGTCCAGCGTGGCTTCATCAAGCAGTGTGAGTCGCTCCAATTGATTGGTAAGTTCATCGGCGGCGAGCTTGTAGTGCTGCGAATCTTGCCACAGTTTTCCGCTGCGGAACGACAAAGTGGCGAGCAGTGACAAGGCCGTGATCAAAAGCCCTGCCGCGACGACAAGCTCCGTCATGGCTAAGCCAGAGCGAACGTTACGAGTTGTGTTGATCGGCCTGTGCATAAACGCTTTCATCACGTGAGAGCCCAAGTTAACTCAAAAATGGGAGCGAGACATCCAATCGCGATCACGAGGACGACGACGGCGATCAGCAGTGTGGCCGCGGGTTGCAACAGCGACAGATACATTTCCAGCCGGCGTTCGACGCGGCCCCGTTTGAGTTCCACAAACCGATTGAGCGTCCAACTGCGCGATTCCGAGGAAGTCGCCACTTGCAGGGCTCGGGCTTCAGCTGGCGCGATGAGTTGCACACGGGACATGCTCTCCCAGGGGTCGGCCCCTTGTTCCATTTCATTGCGCACGAAGAGCAGCTTCTGACGGATCCGGCCATCAAAGTGATAGCGGGCAAGCGTAGAAATTGCGCCGGCGAGCGGTCGGCCCGCGCGGGCATTTCCCGCCAACAGATTCAGCACATTGATCGACCGCAACTGTGCCAATGGTTTGATGAGCCGCCCGGTGACATGACGACGGACATAGCGTTTCAGCCGTTCCGATTTCCAAAACCACACCAGCGCGATTCCCGGAATTGCCAGCAGCCACCAATAGTTGACGATCCCATCACTGGCGGCGATGACGAACAGGCTGATGCGGGGAAGGTCCAATTCAAAGTCATTAAAAATGGCATTCAGGCTGGGGATGATTTTGATCATCAAAAAGGTCAGTACACTGGCCATCACGGCGAGCGTCAACAGCGAATAGACCACAACCTGGCGCAAACGAGTTCTAATTCGCAGTTGAGCTTGATCGGGCTTGTTGATCAGATCGACCAATGTTGCCGGGAGAATGCCCGACTGTTCGCCAAAGCGGATGGCCAAGGCATCGTCGTCGGAAAGCACGCCGGGCGTTTGTTCAATCGCATCAGCCAAGAGCGTGCCGACGTAGAGTCGTTGGGACAAGCGGCGGAGTCGTCGTTTGTAGCTGCCGCGATGTTCGATGGCCAAGTTGGCCACAAGGGGCGCGGCCTCCAATTGTTCGGCGGCAGCTACGGCGAGAATTTTCAGCAGCGATTTCTGTCTCGCGGCAAGTGTATCCGCTGGCCACCAAGGCATGCACTTCCACGGAGAGTAGCGAAACTCGAAATGCGCCAGCCGCTGAAATGTTGGAAAGTGTTCAATCATGGTGAGAATTTCGCTTAACCTGTTAAACCGTTAACCAACATCACCAAGGGAATAAACAACGCAAACACCACGATGGCCACGACCAGTCCGATGGAGATGATGGCAAGTTGCGGCAGGAATCCGGTCGACAATCGCAAACGATTGCGGACACGCTCCGCATATCCATCGGCCAAGGTTTGCAACAGGGGGATGTGCGGACCACCTTCGGGGCCAGCCTGCAATGCATACACAACCGTCGCCGGGAGCGACGAACGGCGGAGCCGTGTTACATCGTTCGAGTCGGCTACGAGCACGCTCGCTAACTCTTGAGATTCCTGTTGCAGCCAACGATGGGGGCTCGTCTTGCCGACAAGTTGCAAGGCATCTGGCAACGGGATCTCGGCTTTCAGCGCTTCAGTGAGTTGCCGGACGTACCGTGCCATCTCGCCGACTTGCTGTGAATTGCCGTCGAAAAAAAGCCCAAGCATGCGGCTGGGGAAGATCCAGTTGCGCACCACTCGCACAACGACATAGAGGATGAAAGTCACGACGGCAGCCAAGGTAAGAAATTGGAATGGCTGGTAGAGCAACAACGAAGAGAAGAAGAGCATCACCCGGGTGATCAAGGGCAAGTCCAGACCAAAGTCATCGAAGATATTCTTAAACGTGGGGACGACCGCGAAGCTTAAGAACGCCAAGACTGCGACCGAGATCAAGAACACGGTTGTCGGATAGGCCAAACTGCGAGTGAGTTGGGCACGATTGGCAAGGTCGCGATCGGCTTCGGCGAAGACCTCTTGCAAGCGCTTCGTGCCGATCGTGGGTCCACTCGCCAACAGCGGCAGCCAAGCTCGGATTTGCTGCGGCGATTGTGTCATTTCCGCGGCAGTGGCGCTCGATTGCATTTGAGTCGTGAGTTGCTCAAGTTCCTTTCGCGCGCGGCCACGTGGCATCTCTTCGGCAAACGCCGTCAACGCGGGGGCCAGCACGTTGCGATGTTCCAAGAGTTCGCCTACGCGCTGACGGAAGATTTGTTCCCCCGCGGTCGCAGCGAAAGGAACCGGCATGGGCGATAGGCTCGACCGTTCGATGCTGGGGGCTTCGATCTTGCGAATCAACAGCACCGCAAGTCCTTGAGCTTCTAACTCAGCGAGGGCCGCGGCTGCGCTCGTGGCGAAGAGTTCTCCCGTGCGGAGCTCTTCGTCGGCGGTCAAGGCTTGATAGGTGAAATGAGGCATCGCAGGAATCAATAGGCCAGGGTGTGCAGCATTTGGACGTACGGTCCGAACAAACTCAAGCAATAAAAGAGCACGATCAAACCGCCGAGGAACGCGCCGATCAGCGTCGGCAGGGTGAAGTGCCAAACACCGGATTGCCGCTCGGCGGATTGACGGTAGGTTTCGGCAATGAATCGCAAAACTTCTGGCAAGGGCTCGCCCCCCAAGTTGCCGGTGAGTGCCCACCTCAGCAAGGGCGGAAACGCGTTCAAGCGGACTTCGTCAACGGCGGATAGCGGCTGATTGTTTTCCTGCGCCGTGGCGAGCGCTTCACTGGCCGCGATGAGTTCAGAATCGTTGGAGGATTTCCCTGCGAGCCGCAAACTGTGCGGCAAGGGGACACCCGCTTCAAGCAAGCTGGCGACTTGCTCGGCGAAGACCGACCGGGTCACGGTCGCGAAGTAACGCTGCGAACCGGGCAGCCACGGCTTATGCGGATTGGTTTGTCGCTGCCAGGAATAGATTCCCGCCACAACCAACAACGGCACGAGCGGCACCCAGACGAACATCCATGCGCGACCCAACAGCAAGAGTTGCAAACCCCAACTGGGCGTTACGCGGATTTGTTCGTAGATCGATTCCAGCGTGGGGGCATAGCGGAGGCACAAGAAAATGAATCCACAATACGCCAGTGCCAGAATCACCAGTGGCTGCACGAGCGCCTGGCCCAACGTGTTGCGTATGTCGTCCCAGGCGATCGGCTGGCGACTCACCCCGTCGAGCGCGAGCGGCAATTGATTCGATTCCAACCCTGCCAGCAGGGCATGCTGATACATCGGTGGGAATTCCACTTCCTCGGTGAGCGCTCCTTGGATCGGCTGGCCCAAACTGCTGCGGAGTGCAAGCCGCGCATTGATCTTGGCGAGCGCTTCCCGCGTCGTTTGGGTCGGATCGCCCAGCTCGATGGGAACGCCCGCCTCATCCAGCGCGGCGAGCTCTTCGTTGAGGGCAAAGATTTCTTCGAGGGTGACTTCGTTCATGAGGCGGCGCGTCAACGTGCAGATTTCGACAGCTGTCATTCCGAAGGAGCCTAAGCAACTGAGGAATCTGGCTTCAATCTTGGCACGTTTTCAATGCGAAAAGGTGCTGCGAACCAGATCCCTCGGGATGACAGGTTGGGGCTTGTGGGAGATGTTCCACAAGAGTGATGCCGCGGCGGGCCTGACTTGCCTAATAAAATCAGTCGTTGATCAGATTCGCCTGCTTATTGCGCAGCTCGAAGAAGGCTTCGACCCAGGCCCAGGCGGGGTTGAACGTGACACCCATTTCCTTGGCCGATTCCTGACGAAGCTCAAACTCGCGGGTGACCGTCTGATGCGCCAGCGTCGAATCCGCCGGTTCGGGGATAAATCGCCCGGGGATGTTGCCGACCGCCAGCACAACCACCAGCGCGGCGATTCCCGCGAGGCGCTTGTTCCAGCGGCGTAAGCTCGTTGAGCGGCGGGCCGCTTCGAGCGTGCTAGGCCGCAAGTCGTCGCTGGGTTGAACATAGTTACCGGCCGCGCGGACCAGCGATTCGACCGCGGCGAAGGCTTGGCGTTCGCGGCGATCCCGACCATTCTCGAAGGGATTATTTTCTGGATTACTCATGAACCAACTCCACGTGCGCGGCCGTAAGCTTTTGCGTGAGCTTCGCCATCGCATAGCGATAGCGGCTCGCAGCGGTGAAGGTGGAAATTTCCAACACCTTGCCGATCTCGGCGAACGTCATGTCTTCCCAGATTTTGAGCACGACAACTTCGGCCTGCTCGGTGGGAAGAGTTCGCAAAGCGGTCCAGACGGCCCGATGCGATTCTTCGCGTTCGACTTCATCGACGAGCCGGCCGGTGAGCAAATCGGAAAGGTTGGCAATGAGGCCCCAACGTTTCTTGCGGCGAATGATTTGCAGCGCTTCGTTGCGAACCATTCGCAACAGATAAGGCCAGGGAGCATCAGCCTCGCGGAGATGGCTCGTATTGCCAGCCACGCGCACCAGTGCGGCCTGCACAGAATCTTCGGCATCATGCTGGTTGCGGGTGATCGTCGCGGCATAGCGAACCAGCCGCTGCGAGGTGAGATCAAACAAACCAGCCAGCGCAGCCACGCCGCTTTCCGTCATGCGGACTGCGCAGGAACGAACCTGATCAGAAAAGTTAACGCTGTTATCCATCAACCGTCACGATGCACCCGGGACAGGATTTTGTCTAGTGAAATCGGAAAAATGTTAGCCGGCATCGTCCCGATGCCGTGTTTTCCGGGAGAAATCGCCACGAAAAACACAAGAAGCCACAAAAGCCACTCATTTCCGCGCCTTTTCTTGTTTCTCGTGGCCATCAATTGCAAGCCAGCGGTGCCTAGCAAACTTTACCTAAACCGTTCATGCATCGCTCAACCCTTTTCGTTGCTCCCATGAACTCGATGTCGAATGTAAAGCTACGAAATGTTTGACGGTTATCAGGTTCGCGAGTGATCTCTATCGACTTGGTAGCTAAGCGTGCAGGCACTAATCGCGTGGTATCTTTGGATTGGCCGCCTCCCCGCTTGCTTCCCTCCCCCCAGATGCAATGCATCCCCTCCGCACACGCCCCTGGCACCGCTTGTTTCCATCTCTCTTGGGGATGGTCAGTCTGTTCGTCGCGTCGGCTGATCTTGCGCTGGGTCAGGCTCTACCGATTGCCGATCCCATGCAAGCTGCGGATGCGCTGGCCGAGGCGGAACGCCTGGACCGACTTGGCGATGCCACGGCTGTCGACTTTTATTTTGAAGCGGCCGCCCAAACAGCCCACCTGATGCGGCGCTACTCGGCGACAATCACAGGGGTGAGCGATATTGAAGAAATCTACGCCCAAGCGCTCGCAGGTTTAATCGATAGCAGCCAGCGATACGCCAGGCTCGATCCCCAACGTCGCGGCATCTTGCTCAATGGCGGGGCGCGTGTTCTGCCGATCCGCTATTTCGGTTTTGCCTGGCAGCCGACGGACTTTACGTTGCTGCTGCCTGCTCGCTACGAACAAAACAATGAAATCGCCAATCACTACATCACCGCCGGAATCGGCTTGCCGCTGATTGCCGAGCGAGTCACCCCCCAGCCGCTGGTGTTCGCCCGCGATCGACAACCGTTTGCCGCGACGGCTGTTCTGAAACCTCCCCAAAGTGGATACCAGCAAGTAGCAATGGGATCGAGCGGTTTCGTGCTCGAGTTGTACAACCCGCTCGAGTACGACAAAGTCCGCTGGGGTGGTTATGTTCTGCCGCTGGCTCGTGATTTAACGGCCCCTTTGGCCAGGGAGATCAACGAAAATCCCCGTCAGTATTTACGGGGCTTTACATCGCCTAACGATACGTCGGTCCAGCCGCAACTGTTTATGTTGGAACCCTACCAACGCGGCAAGATCCCCGTGGTCTTGATTCACGGACTATATTCCGACCCGACCACCTGGGCCGACATGCTCAACGAATTGCGTGCGCAACACGATCTCTATGCCCGCTATCAGTTTTGGGTCTTTCGTTATCCAACCGGCGGGAGCCTGCTCAACTCCATGACGGCCCTTCGTCAACAGTTGCTGTTGGCTCGCATGGCTTACGATCCGTTTGGCAACGACGAAGCCATGAACAACATGGTGTTAATCGGCCACAGTCTGGGGGGCTTGGTGGCGAAGACGCAGATCACGTCCTCGAACGACCAATTTTGGGGACGCATCGCCCAGCAGCCGTTTGCCGCTTTGCGTGCTACGGCTGTCGTCAAGCAACGCTTCGCGGAGAACCTGTTCTTCGAGCCAGTGCCCTACGTGAAGCGAGTCATCTTTATCGGCACACCCCACCGCGGCAGCCAGCTCACAGTCCGCGTGGCGGGACGGATTGGCAACGCCTTGGTGTCGTTCAATTCCAACGAAGTCGCTGAGTTTCAAGAGATTGTCGAAAGCAATCAAGATGTCTTCCGACCGGACTTCAGCCGAGAGCCACCCACTTCGATAGCGATGCTCGAACCCGACAGCCCGTTTCTCGCGGGGCTCGCCAATATGCCGATCAATCCCGCGACGCACATCCATTCAATCATCGGAACCGGTGGGGGCTACTTCGCACCCGAACCGGGCGACGGCGTGGTGGCGGTCTCAAGCGCGCGGCATTGCGGCGAAAGCGAGCTCTTCGTGCCCACGGTGCATGAAGAACTGCATCGCGATCCGGAATCAATCAACGAGGTCGCCCGCATTTTGCGCCAGCACGCGGGGATGCTGCGGTAGAGACGCGAGGTTTCGTAGTTGGCCACGAGAAGCACGATAAGACACAAAAAGGCGATTACTTTTCGTGTCTTTTTGGGGCTATGACCTTGAAAAATCTACGGCGAAATCGAGATACATGATCTAGTAAATCATTCTGTCCAATCTTTGTGAAAATCATCCGACCATTCTTTAACCCGCTCGTCAGTAGGCTGTTCGCCAAGCTTCCATAACCATACATAAGCCATTTCGCGCCCTAGTTCCGCTTGGCTCATTCCGTTGCGTTTACATAACGCTTGAACTACTTTGATTACTTCAGCTTTCTTACTTTTCTCAATACCCGGCTGATCCTCAAGGGTCCAAGTGTTGTTCCCTTTTGCCTCAAAATATAGCGACTCGCCATCCTTAAATGCTTGATTCTGTCCGCGCCAGTATTCTGTGAAAAGCTTTAGTTGATCGGGAGTCGGGCGATATTTAGGATCGCGCCATTTCCAGTCGATTTCCACATCTTCCCATTCCGGAAGTATAGGACCGGCAATGCTGTTACCTGTTACATGACAAATGTGGTAGCCATCGTGGTCTTCAGCATCAGCTACGCTGTCATATAACAGGATGCTGATTCGTTTGTGTGGTGCATCCGGTTGCAGACCTTCTATTTCCTGCTTGTAGTTCTGATAGATATCGCGGAGCGCAACTTCAACTTGTTGTTTGCTTTCAGGCTCAAGTACAACTACACGCGGGCACCTATGCTGAATTCCTTGCGCAGGTATGTTCTTTTCTTCAAGGCCAACAATTGAATACGATGAGCTATCAGAGCATCCGAGCGCTAGTATGACAGGCAAAATCACAAGTCGATATGACATGAAGATGCGCCGATAGAGAAGGTGTAAAAGGTTGAACACTTACTTTGTCCGAGATTCTAATCCCGTTGGACTTCAGAAGCGCCTTCATTTGCGGCCGATCTTGTCCAAGATAAGGGGCTAAAACGGGCTTACTTGAGCTTATCAACCCCGTGTGCCTAAGATAGAACCAGTTAGGACACCACGGTAATAGAGGGTGGCTGACGGGATTCGAACCCGTGACCTTCGGAATCACAATCCGACATTCTAACCAACTGAACTACAGCCACCACAAGAGAATCAAACGATCCTACTGCCCAAGGTTGTGCTGGTCAACCGGCGAGCAAGTTCTGTGGCTGAGGTCTGTGACCTCGGTCGTTTCCGACCTCACAGGTCAGCCACAGTTCGGAAGTCAGCCATATTTTCGGAGGCCAGCCACAGACGGCATTCTAACGAGCACGGAACTTGAAAATCGCCGCCGTCAGGAGCGTGCCGACGACCATGCCTGCTACAAACAGCAGCATGCCGGCCGGGGCTTCCTGGGGGGTCACGTGGGCTAGCATTGCCAACACGGTTGTTGTCAGCAGGGGCATCGTCAACATTTAAGAGTTCTCCTTGTCGGCAGATGTTCGCGGTAAGGTGGCTCGTGGGGGCAAATTGGCAGGGGCGGCCAGGCTTTTTAGGAACTCGTGGTATTGGGCATCGAGTTCCGCGTAGCCGACCCCCGTAACTTCTTCGAGGGTAGTCGGTTTGTCTTGGCCTGCATAGACGAGCCGCAAATATTCCATCAGGGCAGGGCGATACAGGCCGTCGCGGTAGTGCATGAAAAACGTGGCGAGTCCGGCGGATTGGCTGTACAGTTTGGCGATGTCGCTGCGGCGCTGGAGGTCGGACGTACCCAGCCGCGTGAGCTCTTCCAGCGGAATGTAAAAGCCGTCCCAGATCGCATTCTTGTACGCGGCTGCGAGTCGGCCCGTGTCGGGGGTGCCGACGGAGAATGCTTGCAGCTCTGCGGCGAGCTGCACCGGCGTGAGCGATTCAAAATAGCAAGCGATCCCTTCCAGAATCCAAGCGTTGGCGAGCCCACCGACGTTGCGCGCCGACTTGGTCGACTCTTGGAAAAACTGATGAACCGCTTCATGGGTGATCGTACCCGGGCTTTGATCTTCGCCAGCAAAGAAATGCAGCGTGCGGGTGTTGTCGAAGTAGATACCCAAGGTCTTGGCAATCTGAGCCTGCTGACGGATGAGCGCATCATTATATTCATCGCGGGTACGATAATAGACAACCTGGAAGGGTTTGCCTCGATAGCTGGAAGACTCTTTCCCCGTAAAGCGTTTTTCGAGTTCCGCCGGTTCGATCAAATAAGCACCACACAATTGCAGCCAAGCTTGGTAGATCCCTTCTAAACGCGAAGCAAGTTCTGCGGCGGCTTCGCGGCTATGGTCGGTCGTGACTTGAAAATGATCGGTGCGCACCCGCCAGCCGTCGTCGATCGTCGCGTGACGCTTGGCATCGTCCTCGGCGGTGATCCAGCGCTTACCGATTTTGCGCTGGCCCGCTTCGTATTGAGGAGCATCCTCGGCAGCGATCCAACCGAATTTCGGATGCCAGATGAAACCATCTTTCATTTGACGGATGGAATAAGTTCCCGCCCACTGATCGCCGTCTTTTTCATAACCCAATACCCGGCGAGCGTCGGCATGATTGGGGTCGAACATCAAAGTTCGCGCCGCGGCACGCAGCGCGGCACCGACGTCGCCTTGCTTGCTGAATTCGCGAGCCTGGGCGAAACTTTCGTCCGCTTGTTGACGGCTTTGGGGAGTGACTTGGCGGGGTTGCGTTTGGGAGTAAATGTCGGGAACGACAAAAACAACTTCGCCCGCTGGGGACGCAGCGCGTAAGGTGAGCGCCATCAACAGGGTCACAAAAATTGATAGCGGAAACTTCAATTCAGCGCTCAATAAAGATGAAACCTGCTGCTAAGCCGCAAGCGGCCGCTTGCAGCTTAGCGGCAGGGCAATGAACACCTCAATTGTAGCATGCCGCCGGTTGCGTTATTTGTCGGCAAAGGCCGCATCGAACGCCACGTTCGAGGGGGCGAAGTCGGTTTTTCTCACAAAATCGCAGGCCTCGCGGGCACCATGTTCGCGGTTCATGCGAGCGTCTTCCCATTCGACACTCAAGGGGCCCGCGTAGTTGATATCGTTGAGCGCGCGGATGATTTCCTCGAAGTTCACGCTGCCACGACCGGGTGAGCGGAAGTCCCAACCCCGTCGTGCATCGCCGAAATTCAAATGGCTCGACAGAATGCCGCTACGGCCGTTGAGCGTGACAATCGCGTCTTTGATATGCACGTGATAAATGCGATCCGGAAATTCGCGAATGAACTCCACGGGATCAACACCTTGCCACAACAGATGGCTGGGGTCGAAATTGAAGCCGAACTCTTCGCGATGTCCGATCGCATCGAGCGCGCGATGCGCGGTGTAAATATCGAACGCGATTTCCGTGGGATGAACTTCCAAGGCGAATCGCACGCCGCATTCGCCGAAGACGTCGAGAATCGGATTCCAACGCGTGGCGAACTCCGCGAAGCCCGCTTCGATCGTCGATTCCGGCACAGGGGGGAACGAATACAGATAAGGCCAGATCCCCGAGCCGGTGAAACCGTTCACAACTTCCACGCCAAATCGCTGCGCCGCGCGGGCTGTGTTCTTCATATCCTCGGCGGCACGTTTGTTGACGCCCGCGGGATTGCCATCGCCCCACACATGCTCTGGCAGAATCGACTTGTGACGCGAATCAATCACATCACACACCGCTTGACCAACCAAGTGGTTGCTGATGGCCAGGCATTGCAGATCATGCCGGTCGAGCTGTTCGCGTTTGGCATCGGCGTAGCCTTCGTCACTCATCGCTTCGGCGACGTTGAAATGATCTCCCCAGCAGGCGAGTTCCAAACCGTCGTAACCAAACTCGCGAGCCTTGCGGGCCATATCATCGAGCGGCAAATCGGCCCACTGACCGGTGAACAGAGTGACGGGACGTGCCATGAACGGTAGCTCCTATGTGCCTAGGGGATGAGAAGCACGCATTGTCGCAAATTTCAAACGGATGGCAACTCGGCGGAAAAAAGCAATAAACCACGGAGACACGGAGGGCGCGGAGTAAGAGCTATAATTGTCTATGGTCAATTTGCCTGTTACGCAGAGTTTATTTGATATGAAAAGTGTGATAGCAAAAGTTTGCCTTTGGCTTTGCTTGGTGTTATGCGTGTGCAATGTTATGTCCGCTGCTGAGGTGGCCATCGACATCGAGGTGGCGATGGCTCCCGGTGTGCCGATTACTGCGCCGCAGGAATGGGCGGAACGGTTGGGCAAGCTGGGGCTCGATCACGTGCAGATTCGTTCCGCACGCGGCGACGAAAAACCTGCGACGACCATGAATGAACAAGGGACGCGGGTTTCGGTCATCGCGGTGCTCACCAAAACAGACGAACTCATCGTGCCGCAACGCAAGTTTCGGGTTAGCCAGCTGAGTGAGCTGCGCGAATACTTTGAGAACCTCCCCACGCAGATCGTGGAAGAAGGAATTGTCCGCGGGCCGTTTCGGCTCACTGAGCAAGAGTTTCACACGGTGCTCGCCGACCTCGCCAAGCCAATCGTGATAACAACCGAAGGCAAAACAACGGGAGACCTTGTAGCCCATTGCCGCACAAGGTTCCGCTTGCCGATCAAAGTGACCACCCCGGCGGAGCTGATGCTTCAGGGGGGCAAGCCGTTGCCGATGGAAATGGAAACCCTCGCCGCGGGGACGGCTTTGGCGATCGCACTGCGCCGCGACAATCTCGCCATGCGGCCCGAACATATTCCCGGTGGCTTGCAGTTGGTGATTGAGCCGTATGAGCGCGATAAAGAAACTTGGCCGATTGGTTGGAAGGTCGAGGGTTCGCCCCGCCAGCTTGTGCCGAAGCTCTATGAACCACTCACGATTGAAATCGAAGGCTACACGCTGACGACGGCGCTAGAAGCGTTGGCACCCCGACTGACCGTGCCTGTGATCATGGATGACTATATGCTAACGAAACTCGAGATCGATCCCGCCAAGGTGTCAGTGAAAGTGCCGGCCAAGAAGACGTATCTCAAGGGGGCCATCGATCGGATATTCAGTCAGGCCCATTTGGCGTGTGAACTGCGAACCGACGATCGTGGCACGCCGTTTCTGTGGGGAACGCAATACGGCCCCGATAGTCGTCCTGCGAAATAAATCAGCCGCCACGCGCTAGCGTCCGGTTCTTTGCATCGATTTTGAAGCAAGCTGTAGTGGGCATCAGGGCTGCGAGCTTGGTATGATGGGTGCCACCCAATCATCAGCTCAATCCTCGGAAGTCCTTCACCGTGATCTCGGTCAGCAACCTTACGAAACGGTTTGGCTCGCAGCTGGCCGTCGATAATCTTTCTTTCGAGATCCCCGGCGGTCAGATCGTGGGCTTTCTGGGGCCCAACGGCGCAGGGAAATCGACGACGCTCAAAATGCTCACCGGCATGATTACTCCTTCCGGAGGTCGAGCGACGATTTGTGGATTCGATCTGCAAAACGATCCGATCAACGTCAAGCGCAACGTCGGCTTCGTGCCGGAATCGGGAGCCGTGTTTGAATCGCTCACGGGGCTCGAATACCTGGAAATGGTGGCCGCCCTTTACGGAATCCCCGCCGAAGCGGCCCGAGAACGGATTCGCCAGTTTCTCGCGTTCTTTGATCTCAGTTTTGAAACACTCACAGACAAACTTTTGGGTGCGTATTCCAAAGGGATGCGGCGGAAAGTCGTGATCACGGCGGCCCTGCTGCACAATCCGCCGGTGGTCTTTTTCGATGAACCCTTGGATGGCTTGGATGCCAACGCGGCCGTCGGTTTTAAGACGCTCATTCAAACGCTGGCCAGCGAAGGGAAAACCATCGTCTACAGTTCGCACATCCTCGACGTGGTGGAGCGCGTCTGCCATCGGGTGCTGATCATCGACAAAGGAAAACTCTTGATCGACGGCAAGCCCGACGAACTAGTTGCCAGTCACAACAGTGGAACCTTGGAAAAACTGTTCACCGAACTGACGGGTGGCAATGAATTGGAACGTCGGGCCCAAGATTTTGCGAAGACCTTCCTGCCATGAGCCAGGCCGATTCCCAGTTGCGATATCCCGATCAAGAGAACTCAGTTTCTCCGACGCGAGCGCTGCGCACATTGTTTCTCACGTTGTTTTTGCGTGGCCGCAGTGCGCGAGGTTTGCAGGTTCAATCGGCGCCCAAATCCGTCGGTCGAAAGCTATTTCTTACGCTGTTGCTGTATGCATTAGTGGGCCTGATCGTGCTGGCGTTCCGAGCGCAGTCCATCATGGTGCTGAGTGCCTGGCTGCACGCCATGACGTTTATCTTTCTCGGTATGTTCGTGGCGTCGTCGGCGGGGGAGATTCTTTTCAATCGGGAAGAAGCCGATATCTTGATGCACCGCCCGATTCAGCCGCGAGATTTGCTGTGGGCCAAAATTCGCGTGCTTGTGGAAGTTTCGCTGTGGCTCGCCCTGGCGGTGAATCTCGCCGGGTTCGTCGTGGGTGTCATCTCGCCCGAGGGGGACTGGCGGTTTCCGTTCGTGCATGCCTTTTCGTTGGTGCTAGAAGCACTCTTCACAACGTCGTGCGTGATCATGGTCTATCAGCTTTGCCTGCGGTGGTTTGGCCGCGAGCGGCTCGATGGCATGATGACAACCGCGCAAGTGCTGATTTCGATTACCGCCGTGATCGGTGGGCAGATCGTGCCGCGCGTGTTGTTTCGTTTGGATGGGTCCGACATCGCGACGACCGAATCGTGGTGGCCGTTGTTGTTGCCGCCAGTTTGGTTTGCTGGAATCGACGATGCCCTCGCGGGAAGTGGTGTGGCACGCTCCTGGGTCTACGGACTGGTGGCGATTGTGGCAACGCTCACGGTGCTCTGGTTGTGCTTCGGTAAGTTGGCCGGTGACTATGAAATCGGACTTCAGACGCTCAACGAAACGGCACCCAAACGCAAAAGCGTAATTGCCAAGCAACGATTGTTAGCCAAGTTGGTAAATGCACCGCCGCTGCGATGGTGGCTGCGCGATCCGGTTGAACGCGCTTCCTTTCTGTTATCCGCCGCGTATTTGGTTCGCGACCGCGATGTGAAGCTGCGTCTCTATCCCGGGCTGGCACCCATTCTCGTGATTCCCTTTATGATGATCTTTCAAGACGCTCGCGGCGGGGATCGCGAAGCCAGCGGCTTTGGTCTGGCAATCGCGTTTGGCTATCTCGGGCTGTTGCCGTTGTTGGCGCTCAATATGTTGCAGTATTCGCAAAACTGGCAAGCGGCCGATATGTTTCGCGCGGCCCCGCTAGCTGGGCCTGCTCCGCTGTGCCATGGTGGCCGCAAAGCGATACTTTGTTTTACGACGGTTCCTTTGCTGCTCGTCTTGGGAGTGCTGCTGTATTTTATGCGTTCGACCATGCCCTGGTATCTGGTCCTGCCATCGATAATCGCGATCCCGGTATTTGCCATCGTTCCCAACTTGCGTGGCCATGCCGTGCCCCTTTCTCAACCCACGGAGGAAGCCAAGTCAGCGGGGCGTGGAGCGAGCATCTTTGTCACGATGATGATTTCGATGGCGCTATCAGGTTTGGCGCTGTGGGCTTGGCGTGGGGAATGGTTCTGGCAATTCGTGGCCGCGGAAACTTGTATTGCGATTCTTTTGTACTTCCTTATGAATCGCTCAGTGGAGCAGGCCCGTTGGTCGTCGCTCGAGTGAAGCCAAGCATGCCTATCTGCTTGGGCTTGGCCGCGGAGAAGAAGTAGCGGTAATCGCCAGTCAGCTCATCTTCGGAACCGACCAATGCCCTTTGGCGCGGTATTTGCGCCCGAGCAGGTCGTTGGCTTCCGCGTCGTCGATGATTGTTTCGCCATCGAAGACGAGCGATCGCTTGAGCCGCGTCGAGATGTTGCCCAGGTGAATGGCACTGGCGGTCTGAGTAGCCACTTCCAGCGGGGCGTTGGGGGTTTTTCCGTTCTTGGCGGTGTCGATCCAATTTTGCATGTGATTGGCGACTTCGGGTTTAACCACGCCGTCGAGTTTCACCTGCACGCGATTTTTTTGATCGTCAAACACGTCGAACTTGCCGCGCTTGCTGACGAAAAGCTTTCCCTTGCTGCCGTAGAATTCAGCGCCCGAATCGACGTTGTAAGGGTAGCTATTGGACCACAGGCGTTGCTCGTAAACGAGCATCCGCGGCCCGGCGGGGGTTTCGTATTCAAACGTGACTTGCTGCGTGTCGGGCCATTGGCGGTCGTCGTTGAAGAAATAAACGCCCCCCATTCCCGAGATCCGTTTCGGCGCGCCGGTCACGCCAAGTCCCCACAAGGCGTAATCCATTTCATGAACGCCGTCGTTCCCCAGATCGCCCGCGCCGAAGTTGTACCACCAGTGCCAATCGTAGTGAAAGCGATTCTTCTGGTACGGCATCCACTCGGCGGGGCCAACCCACGTGTCGTAATCAACATTCGCGGGCGGCTGGGTCGGGTTGGCATGGCCAATCGAATTGCGCGTCTGCCAATTCCAGCACTTCGCAATAAGCACGTCGCCGATGAGGCCGTTGCGTAAGTGGCTGATGGCTTCTTGAATGCCGGCCGAGCTACGCGCTTGCGTGCCGTGCTGCACGACTTTGCCGGACTTCTGCGCGGCATCGATCAACAATTGGCCTTCGCGGAAATTGTGCGAGACCGGCTTTTCGACATACACATGTTTGCCGGCTTCCAGAGCCAACAATGCCGCTGGCACGTGCCAATGATCGGGGAGGGCGAGCGTAACGCCATCGATGTTAGGGTCATCCAGCACACGCCGGATGTCGGTCACTCCTTGCGCGCCGGTCGTTTCTTTTCCTTTAGCCAGCCGCTCTTCATCGACGTCACATACATAGGCAATCTCGGCGCCAGTCAGTTGCGAGAGCGCGCGATAGTGGACGTTCCCTTGGTTGCCGCTGCCGATCACGCCAATGCGAAAGCGTTCACTTGCCGAATTGGCCCAGGCGCGCGGAGTCGTCAGCAAACCCGTGGCGAGGGCTCCGGTGGAAAGCGTGCCGAGAAAATGACGACGAGTGAACTGCGACATGAAACAACCTACGAAGAGCGACGGGCAATCTCTTCATCGTAGACAAAACGGTGGGCAAATGAAGGTCTGCTGCGCAGACAGAATTAGCAGAGACCCGTTTCAGCAATGAAAATCTGGTTATACGTTGCACCGTCTCGGTGGACTGGTTGCACGTAGGCGACATGCCGCCCATCGGGCGAGACGACACAAGCTTCACCCCGCGGGGAGAATTCGCCAAAGACCGCGTTCGTGAGCCTGCGAGAGTCGCCAGAATCTGAGTTTATTAACATGACGCTACCATCGGCGATCGCTGCGAGCTGGACACCATCGGGATGCCAATTGAATGCCGAGGAGATATCAAAGTTGTGATGTGTGATTTGTCGCGGCTCGCCACCGGAGGGTGAAATCGTCCACAACTGCACGCGGCCCGCGTCGTCGCACATCAGGAAAGCGATACGCTCTCCATCAAACGAACTGCGCGGCCAATGCCGTGGTCCCTGAATGCCCGGATGCTTACGTGTTGCGGTGTACGTCAATCGGCGTTGTGCCGTGCCAAGCGGTGGGGCAGGGGGGGAAGTCGCCGAGCCCGCGAGTGGTTCCAATCCGGCAACCGTCACATCCTCGGGAAGATCGACGACAAACAGCTCGGTGACGATTTCACCTTGTTCGGTCAGAACATCGCCCAAGAAGGCTATTCTACGGCTATCGATCCAAGCGTCTTCATACGCTTTGCAAATCTCGTCCGAACCCGGCTGGGGATTGGCGACTGTTTTGGTGATCACCACCGAGAAATCCGTACCGTCGTGATTGCGTGGATGCGTGTGTGGAACCTTCACCTCTTTGCCGGCTAATGCAACCGCGACGTTGCGTTGATTGCGGCCGAGTTCGTTTTGAATGTGATCGTCGTAGGTGAAGCTTACATATTTGCCATCAGGGCTGAAAACGTGAACGTGCGATCCTCCGCGCAGCGCGCCGGGCGTGAAGGGCGAAATCAGATCACGGGCATCGAGATTATGAATCACTTGCGGGCGATCGCTCTCGACAATCACCCCTTGTCGATGACAGAACGAGTATTGCCAATCGGGAGTGGGATGTTCCGGCCCAAGAATGAAGACCACTTGTTCCCGCGTGGGATGATAAGTCGGCACGCCACAGAACGCCCCGTGACGACTTTCATAGAGAACTTCGACTTCGCCCGTGGAGATGTTCACCCGCTCGATGCGCGTGCCATCGAACAATGCCCCATCAGCATCGCTGCGGACGTCGTAGACGATCCACTGGCTGTCGGGGGACCAAACGGCCGTATTGGTGAGAAGGTGGCCGTGGGAAGCCTTTGTGATTTGCCCTGGCATGGTCAACTCATTCGGGCTTGCTGAATTCCTCGCGGGCCAACCGGCTGATCAGGTAGCCCCACACGATAGGAAGCAGCGAGATCACGACGATGCCAATCACAACGGCGGTGAAATTATTCTTTACCATCGGCATGTTGCCAAAGGCATAGCCGGCCAATGTGCAGATGCCGACCCACAAGATGCCGCCTAAGACGTTGAACACCACGAACTGGGAATAGGCCATGCTGCCAGCCCCGGCCACAAACGGCACAAACGTACGAACAATCGGCACGAATCGCGCGAGGACAATCGCTTTGCCGCCATATTTTTGGAAAAAGCGGTGGGCTTTGTTTAGATGGTCACGGTTGAGCATCCGATGCCAGAACCCGGAGCGATCCTCCGCTTTAAAGATCTTGGGCCCGAGATAGTGGCCGATCGAGTAGTTCACCGCATCGCCCAGAATAGCCGCCGACAGGAGCAAGCCAAGCACGACCCAGAGATTCAAAATCCCCGAAGCCGAGAGCGCCCCCGTGGCAAACAGCAACGAGTCACCCGGCAAAAACGGCGTGATGACCAAGCCCGTTTCGCAAAAGATGATCAGAAACAGCAGGGCGTAAACCCAAGCCCCGTATTGCCCGACGAACTCCGCCAAGTGTGCGTCGAGGTGCAAAATCAAATCGATGAGCGTATCCATGAAGCAATCATACAGCGCAGGTCGCGGGCGGATGGGAAACTGAGGATTCTAGCAGCCCCCGCCGGAAAGCGGGAGCGAAGAATTTTCCCGCTGCGGGGCGATTATTCCGCGATTTGGCCGTAATGGATCACGGCACGGCCGATTTGAGCCGTCGCCTCCTTGGCACTGTCGGCAGGGAACTCAAACCGCAGATAGCGAGCATTTTGCGGTACGCCGTCACCCGAAATCACAACATGACGGAGATAGCCGTAATCGTTCTTGACGCTCGACCACTCCTGGTAGTGCGTCTGGCAGGGCTCGAATTTCGTGCCATCTGCCGAGGCGCTCACCAGTAATTGTGAAGCCTCGTCGCCGAAATAGGTTTCGATGAACCAGCTGGCGATCGGTTCGTCGACGTGATAAGTAATCGAACTGCCGGGGGCAAACTTCATGCGGTGAAAATCTTCGCGTGTCTTACGGTCTTCACCGCTGGCCAACTGCACGTCCCCCGCGGTTTTTACTTTGGAAAGATCCAAACAGTTGTCGACCAGAGTTCGCCGCACGACCTTGACCGGGCCAACGACGTTCGAGGGTTTAGAAGAACCCGACTCGTTACGCGCAACGACGGCGTAGTAATAACTCTCGCCGGGCTCGACCGTATCGTCGTGGAACAGCGGCGCATAAGGAAACGCGGCATCGCTGACGTTCTCGCCCACCGTGTCCCAAGGTCCGTCTTGGTTCTTCGCACGCAGCACGTCATAGCCGTCAGCTCCTGTGCTGCCTTGCCAACTGATCATGCTGGGATCGGTAATTGGAAGCAGCGTGGGGGGCTCGGGTGCTGGCAGGGCAGGAACTTCGAGGCCACGAATCGCATAAGCGGCCTCGCGCATATGTTTGAGAGTTTCTGTTTCTTCGTAAGGCTTGCCACTCTCAAAGCCGGGCCAGTGATAGGCTTTGAACACGCCTGCGCCGAGCGGTTCGCTATGCCAATAGAAACCTCCATCGCGATGGTGATAGCGCAAACTCCAGACGAGCGCGCCGCTAATCCCTTCATTCACAACCAGATCGAGAACCTGTTTGACTTCCGCCGCGGGGACAAAGCCGAACTCGCCGACGAAGTAAGGTTTCTTGCCACGGCATTTGTCCCACGCTTCACGAATCGGATCGATGAAGTTCCCGAGTGGTTGCGGATAGTGATGGGTCGTGATCACGTCGACGTCGGGGGCATCGAGTTGCTCTTGGGAGACGCCCTGCAACGAATTGCCGTCGATCACCAAATGATTGGAGTCGATCCCTTTGATGAACTTCGCGATGCGATTAGTCCACGCTTGCGGCGGTTTAATTTCGTTGCCTGTCTCCCACGCGAAGATCGTGGGGTCATCTTTGTAGACCACGCCCGTGAGCGAATTCTTGCGATTCAGCACAAAGCGAATCGTGTTCTCGAAATCTGTAATGACCTCTTCATTAGTCCAAAAGTCGTCGGGCTGCTTACCACGAAAGGCGGCGTACTCCGCGCGGCCTCCCATCCACCACCACTGATCGACGAACGGCACGATGACGCGGATCCCTTTCTCACGCGCGATTTTCAGCACTAAGTCCAGCACTTGAAAGGCTTCTTCGTTGAACTCGTTGGGCCCCGTGACATAGACAAACTCGCCCATGTCGGTCCCTTCACGACGGACCGTCAGAACGTAGGTGCGTACGACGTTGCCCCCCATCTGCTTGATTGATTCCAGCGCGTCGGTGATTTCAAACTCCGTAGGCCAGCCCCAAGCCGCTTTTCTGCCGGGGGCCAAGTCGTCTTCCACTTGATGCAGATTCGGAATATTGAACGACACGAAGCGAAACTCCGTATCGCCGTCCATGAGTTTGTCGCCATCTCGCGTGATGAAGTGCTCGATGCCCTCGGCGATCACACCAGGAGCTGCAAGATTCAACGTGAAGCAGCAACTCCAAATAAACAAGCATGTCCGGAGCATGGAACGGCCCTATCTATGGGGATGAGGCGGACTGACGCGTCGTGTTGAGATCAGGAGGAAAGTCGACCAGCTGGTCATACCAACTTCGCTTCAGAATCCATGAAGTGGCAAGGATGATAGCAATGGTCACGGCCAGCGAACGGTAATCTTGAAGAACGATGTAGATTCCCGCGGCCGTCAAAGCGACTTGCCAAACAATGCCGACCACCACGTTGAACGCATCACGCTTGAAGTCACGATTCGCGAGAATTTCGGGATTTTCTTGGGCGACAAGATCGTGGATCGGTTTCCAAAAACCCCAGGGTCTGACGCGGCGATAAAAGTTTTTTAGCGTCTCCAAATCGTCGGGTGGGGTGAGCAAAGTCCCCAAAATGCAGCCGACGAGGGAAATCAACAAGATAGCTGGAAACAGAAAGATTTCGGCGGGCCGAGAAGGAATGACGTTGTTCTCGGCGAGCAGTGTCGTGACTTGTGGAACAAACCCTGCGGCTAGCATTCCCGCCGCCATGCCCCAAAAGTATCCATAGCTGTTGAATCGCCACCAAATCCATTTCAGCATGTTGGCCGCCGCGTAACCGCCATACAGTGCCGTGACGATCCATTGCACGATGTCGTTCAGCGAATTCGTGAGGAAACCAAATCCTGTTCCAATGATCACCACGATCAGCGAAGTCGCGTAACTCGCGCGGACGTACGTTTTTTCGCTGGCATTGGGATTAATGTAGCGCTTGTAAATATCGTTGACGACATACGCCGGAGCAGCGTTGACCGTGGCCGCATAGGTCGACATGAATGCCGCCAGTAGGGCCGAGATGAGTAGCCCTAGCAGTCCGACCGGAATGAACTCGCGCATCGCGAGAGGCAGGATCAGTTCGAAATCGATGGATTCCCCTTGCGCGGCAAGCTCGTCGGTGAAGTGAGCGAGCGCAAGCACCGTAAGCCCCGAGATCAACATGTAGCGTGGAATCAGCAGCACGAGGCTGACAAATCCACTCATCAAGGCAGCTTCACGCGGTGTCTTCGCCGACAGAACGCGTTGCATGTCGTAGTTGGGTGCGGGGCCCGCCAGACTTTGCAGCACGCCCTTGAAGAGCGTCATCATGATGAACAAGCCGAACAACTCCCAACCATCGGCCGCGATCTTGCTGTTGGCCGCGTCGAGTTTCCCCGACCAATCGAGGTTGAGATGCCAGCCAAAAAAGATATCCTCCCAGCCGTTGGGGACAACCTTCGCCAGAGTCTCCGGCGAGACTTTTATGATCGCGATGATGCCGACCCAAATACAGGCCACGGTCATAATGAAGAATTGCAGAACTTCGGTGAAGACAACGCTGAACATGCCTCCTTTGACGACATAAACCGTGGTGATCGCGGTAATGATCAAGCCGTAGTAGTTGACGTTAGTGGCGGGGTCTTCCGAAAGCTCCCAGGGTAAGAAGGCAGCGGCAAATTTGCCGATGCCGATGAAACCGTAAGCCAAAAAGCCGATCACATTCACCAGCGCGAAGGCCACGACGATCAAATGTGCCAGCTGTGCGCCGCGACTATCGCCAAAACGAAAGCGAATCCACTCGGCACCGGTCATCACTCCCGAGCGACGTAACCAGATCGAGAGAAACACCATCATGAAAATTTGGTTGAACGTGGGCCACAACCAAGGAATCCAAACGCTCTTCATTCCGTAGACAAACAGCAGATACACCATCCACATGGTGCCGCTGATGTCGAACATGCCCGAGGCGTTCGACAAACCGAGCATGTACCAGGGAATCGTGTTCCCGCCGAGAAAGTAGTTGTCGATGCTTTTGGAGGCCTTCTTTGAGATCCAAAAGCCGATCGCAATCGTGGCCACGATATAGCCGAAGATGATTGCCAGATCGATTGTGTGGAGATTGAGATCAACCATGGATCGCGTGGAACGACCTCATCGCCAAACAAGAGAATAGAACAGAAAAGTGTGTGTCATCCTGACCGCTGGTGCCATCGCCGAAAAGGGCCGCGATCAAAACACGGCCGAGTTTTCTTTGGTGAACGCCAACAGCTCGCTTACGTGGGCATAAGCCACGCATGAAGCCGTGTCAGCTGCACCGTAGTATATCGCGAGTTTATCTTGTTCGACATTGCACAACGCCGCGCAAGGGAACACCACGTTCGGCACATGGCCGAAAACTTCGTAATCGGCCTCGGGCGTGAGCAAGTGCTGGTTCGTGCGGTAAAGCACTTTCCAAGGCTCGTCGAGATCGAGGATCGCAGCGCCCATGCTGTAAACAAAACCGTTGCACGTATCCATCACGCCGTGATAGATCATAAGCCAACCGTCTTCGGTTTCGATGGGGATGGGACCCGCGCCGATCTTGGTCCGCTGCCACCATTGGCCGGTATGATCGCCACCCTTACGCATCACGAGGCGATGCTTGCCCCAGTGAATCATGTCGGGGCTTTGGCTGACGTAAATATCGCCGAACGGAGTGTGGCCGTTATCACTCGGGCGGCTTAGCATGAAAAACTTGCCGTTGATCTTGCGCGGAAACAGCACGCCGTTGCGATTGAACGGCAGGAACGCATTTTCCAGCAGCGTGAACCGCTCGAAATCTTGCGTGCTGGCGACGCTGATGGTGGGGCCATTATGCCCGCCGCACCAGGTGATGTAATACGTGTCTTCGATTTTGCAGACCCGTGGATCGTAGGCGTAGTCGTTAACGTGAATTCCTTCAGGATCGTTAACGAAGCGCATTTGTTGCGGCTCGATATGCCACGTCAGCCCGTCTTCACTCCAACCGGAATGGAGATGCGGATAGCGTGAACGCAGTTCAACACGAAACACACCGGCGAAGCCATCGCCGAATGGCACGACGGCGCTGTTGTAAATGCCTTGCGCGCCGGGGATGTAGTGACGACCGATGACCGGATTCTCCGAATGCCGCCAGACAATATCTTTGCAACCCGCGGGACGTTGTTGCCAAGGAATCGAAGCCGGAGCTTGCACGCTCTTACGAGTCGTCTCACGGCTGGCGGGGGTTGCCACGGCTGCACCATTTCCGGGTTGCGAAGATTTATTCATCGAACTCTCCATCCTATCCGTGCGACAACTTGATGACGTATTGTCGCAAAGCACATTCTCTAGTTTTTGGCTCTAGTTCTGGGGAACTTCAGCGCGCCTCGCTGGCTAACTTCTAAGCGTTCTGCGGGAATTGAACCGCCAGCAGCGCACACATCACGAGGAGTGAATGATGCCCTTCAACTCAATTACTTGAGCAGCGATGCTCAGAGAAGGCCATCAATTCCGGGCACAGTGACCGTTTGTCACCAACCTATCAACTACTTTAACAGCCAACTACAGACAGTTCAAGTAGTTGAGCATCCCTCTCGCGGCATTCCCGCGCCCCAATGCAGTTGTCACGGCTACTCTTCTGGTGGATCATGGCGAGGATATCCCCGTTGTTTTTCGCAGTTGGTGGTTTCCATGTCTGGTTCGTCCGCGCCTCGTTTAAAAGATGTCGCCCAAGCGGCCAATGTTTCGATGAGTGCCGCTTCGCGAATTTTGCGTGGCGAGCGCGATCGCTTCGGCGAGGAAACCTGCCAGCGTGTCTTAGATGCGGCGCGCCAACTCGGCTGGCGGCGGAACCTGCTCGTCAACGGGATGCAAACCGGTCGCACAAAGATGATCGGCGTGATGATCCCGCCCTACGATTCGTTCTGGGTCGACGTGCTGGCAGGGATTCATTTGGTGCTCGCTGGGGCAGACTACTTGCCAATCACGGTCTGGGTGGGCGATTGCCAGGAGATGCCCCACTTCGAAAAGGACGACGACCAAGGGCTCGGGCAGATCAGCCGGTTGCTGGATCGCCGCGTGGATGGATTGATTCTTTGGCCGTCGTTCGCGGTGGCTTACTACAAGCATTTTCGCGAGCTTTTAGAACGCCGCGTGCCGGTAGTCGTGGTCGATCACGAGTTCTCCGAAGACCAGATTGCCGATTCCATCGAAACCGATGAACAACGCTGTGCGAAGGCCGTGGCGCAGCATTTAGTGTCGCTGGGGCACAAAAATATCGCCTGTTTATCGTCGCGCGAAACCGCCTGGCAAGCCTGGGCAGTCCGTCGCCGTGAGTCGTTCGAGCAAGCGCTGGCCGATCACCCCGAAGTGAAAATCAAAAGCTGGCGGCTCAATCCTTGGGGAACCGATGGCCTCGAGATCGCCGAAGAAATTTTGCGACAAGAGCCGCGTCCCACGGCGGTGTTTTGCGTCACCGATCACGAAGCACTCTATATTTATGAAGCCGCCGCGAAGTTGGGGCTGCGCATCCCCGAGGATCTTTCGGTGGTGGGTTTTGCCGATCTGGATTTCGCTGCTAGCTTGCGGCCCCCTCTCACCACCATGCGCCAGCGGCCCAAGGATATCGGCCGTCGCGCGGCGCAATTGATCCTCGATCGGCTCGATGGCGACTTCGCCGATCACCCTCCAACCACGATTCGCGTGGGAGCAGACTTGATCGTTCGCGGTTCAACAGCGCAGCAAAGCCTAATCAAAGCTCGAGATTGAGCCACACCTGCAATTGAGCCACACCTGCAATTGAGACTCTAATGTGCAATTGAGACTCTAATGGCGAAACCCTGGCGCTGGGTAGTTAAGCCAGAGTCAGGGTTTCGATTTTTTTCAGTTTCCGTCAGTCGCTCATTTTAACGAGTTCTTTTGCCATGTACCAACATCAGGCCAATGGCAAGAATGAGTAGAGAATTTGGCTCGGGCACTGAGGCCAAAGACCCCACGGCTCCCAAACCACCGTTGACGTACGCATTCTGCCATTCTGCAAGATCACCCGCAGTAAATGGATTGGGAGATTCACCTCGTTGCCAAGCAAGGAAGTCTCGACCATCTACATCCCCATCTTCGTCGAAATCTCCCGGTGTGCCTGTGGATTCGAGGCTCAGGGTCCGAATGTTGTCGATGATAAAGGTGACAGGGCTATTAGAATTCGTAGCCAACGCCATTCGGAAGTAGGTTCCATCCACGAGGTCGTTGGTCGCAAGATTTAGCGCGCCTGCGGTAAAACTGCTCAAGGGAGCTTCGAGGGTGACCGTCTGACCAGCCAAACCGGAAGGGTTACCCGCTTGTATCGGGGAAGATTGATAGAATGTTCCCGACTGATCGGAGATATTCAAAAAGAGACTCAAAAAACTAGGATTGTCAGGGAATTGATCGGCGGGGAATGTGACATCAAAGGCAATCCTGTCCGCGCCATTGATCTGATCAATCAATTGATCGATCCGTGGTTGATTGGCCGGGTTGCCATTTTCGCCGCTATCGATTTGGAATTGGCTGCCCCAACTAAAGCCGGCCGCGGGAGATCGGAACGATATGGCCGATGAGCCGTCGGTCGCACCCTCCGTGGTGATCGTGCGAGTATGAAAATAGGGTGCACCGGAAAAGCCATCCGCCCAGCCCTCGAACTGTTCATTAACGGCGGGGGTGCCAGGATTGTCTGGGGTTTCCCACGAGAAGAGCGTGTCTTCGACAAACGTAGGAATCTCGGTCAAACGAATGTTGTCAACATAGTATTTGAAACTTCCGGTACCGAGGGGATCACTATTCGTGCCAATTCCAAATTGATAAAAATCCTGGGGACCGGCAGCGAAAAGAGTTGCTACTGGTACGCTCAACTTAATCGTACCGGGAACAGAATAGGGGGCTCGATTACCGGTGCCAAAGGCTTCCCGAAATCCTCCCGTCGTGGAATTGGCGAAAATATTGAACTCCGCATATGTGCCGCCGTTAACCAGACCTGTCCAGCTAGTAGCATCGAAGGAGACATCGAAGTCCAGTGTAAAAACATCAAGATCGGCTGTGGCCGCTTGTAGTGCATCGAACACAGGACCCGCGGGTACGTCGATTTGAACGTCTCGACCGAAACCCGTGCCGGTGATCACCTGCATACTCTTGGTTCCATTGGTCGCATTGCCCGTGAATTGGGCGTGGCTTACGTAGTCAGAATCTGCCTGCCCCGTGGGGGCCCATCCTTCGAGACCAGTTTCAAATGAGTAAAGCAACGTTTGAGCGGACACCTGCCCCGTGGACGAGGCCACAAATAAAAACGCACATACAACATTCAAATAGAATCGCATCGTAAGGTGCTCCTGAAGATGATTCGCCGAGAACTCGGAAGAAAAGCAAAAAACGCAGAAAACCGCCTGGTAAACTAGTTGCATTTTATATCAGCCCGACCATCTGTCCAGCGGTTTTTTACGGTTTTTGCTTTTGTGGTTCTTGCCCACCAAGAAAGTGAAACATTTTCGCTTAGGCTTATTAAAAAGTTTTCTCAAACGCCTGTTGGCTTCGACATTCCTGTCGCGTGTCTGCGGCACTCAAGCAGCAAGCATGGATTTTTTCCGACACAAGCGGGAAGCAAGGCATGACCCACCGCTCAGGCATCGGTGGTAGCCGGCCTGACATTCCGCCAACCGCGAAGAACGAAAAAGATGGCTTTTCCCCGCTAGTAAAGTAGTTGACTCAACTGTGAACGATGTTAAAATACAATCAACATCACTGCGTGATTGGCTTTAATTTTGGGTTCGTCATGCAGCGGCGGTCTTTTGTCGGTGTTCTTTTCTGGCTCATCTTGCGACTTGATTTTTTCTTCTGGGTTAATCGGTAACTTCTCAAAAAGTTCCGCTTTGTCTTACTTCCTGTTGTTTTTTGAGGGAGGGTTCTAATGAATTCAAGTAGTTTCACAACGTTTCGATTGAGGGTCCTTTTCCGGCGCAGCACGGTATTGGCAGTTTTGGTTGCCGCGATTTCGGGCGCACTGCCCGTGTACGCGACCGTGATCAATGATTTTGATGCCAATCTGGAAAGCTGGAAATTTGACTTTGGTGCGAGCGGCTCGACGATCTCGCATGATCCTAGTGAGGGTTCGCCGGGAAATCTGCCGGGCGCGGCACGGTTGACATTTAATTTCCCCGGCGGCGGTATTGCCTTCACCGGTGACTTGTTCGGTACGCCGACCAACTTGACGGGGAGCCCGACCTTAAAGTTCGACGTGAAAGTCAACACCGCGGCTTCCTCGTTGGACGCCTTTGGGGCTTATGGATTTTTGCAATTTGTTTCCCGAGAAACTGATGGCTACACGTGGGGCAACCAATCGGGCATCAACCTGCCGGCAGTCTCCGGTTGGCAGACTTTTTCGGTGCCCACTACAGGCAACGGAGGTCTTAATATGACGGCGACACGTGCTTTGACCTTACAGATTTACGGCGGACCAGCGCAGAACATTCCTGGCCCCGTGACCCTGTGGTTGGATAATATTCGCTTGGTACCTGAACCTGCTTCGTTGACGCTGTTGACATTGACTGCCTCGTGCATCCTCCTGAGTCGACAAACGAAGGTTCAGTAGCGAGAAAGTTAAAGTAAATGAGTTAGTCGCGTGACAACGAATGATAGATGCCGGCTTGAATGGGAGCCTTCAAGCCGGCTCCTATAAATAAATGCGATTCGCCCGAAGAACGACGAGGCTGCGGGCGTGCGATTGAACTTTTTGCCACGACGGGGCGTGAGAAAACGCTATTTGGCACGTTAACGGTGCATCGCGTTTCCCAGGTGGCGAAGAGACTCATACGAGCGGGGCAGACCGCAGCTTCTTACTGTAACAAGAGATTCCAATATATGGCTTTCCCGACAAGCAGAGCCATTGTGCTGTGGGGGCTGTGTCATTGGAAAATGACTGACTCTGGACTGTTCCTTGAAATTGGAGATGAGATGACGATGTGCTCAGCAAAAACAGCGACGGCCCTTCAGAAACGAGGTCAGCTTTTACTATCGAAACAGCGAGGATTTACTCTTGTAGAACTCCTGGTGGTCATTGCCATCATCGGTGTTTTGGTCGCGTTGTTGCTTCCCGCAGTCCAAGCAGCCCGCGAGGCAGCGCGTCGCACACAATGTACCAACAATCTCAAAAATCTCAGCCTCGGTTTGCTGAATCACCACGACACCAAAGGAGAGTTTCCCGCCCCCATCGCCATACAGCAGGTGGCGTCGGGACAAGCCTACCCCGACATGCTCCTGCCGACACGTTTGTTTTCTAATTGGGCCATCGACACTCTGCCCTATATCGAGCAGCAGAACCTCTATGATATAGCGCAATTCAACGACACCACGATCCGATTTTTTAACCCTAGCGACATCAATTTTAATCTGGCCGTCCGTTCTGCGCAGTTGCCCGTGATGCTCTGTCCGAGCGATTCAGGTGACAGTCCCTTTTACCAGGGAATTACTGGTACTCCAGAACAATGGGCGCGGGGCAATTATGCTCTCAACGGTTTTCAGTTCTGGCCCAATGGCCAGGCCATCGGCGAGGCCCTCGGCACCGCAACCGGGGAACTGAGCAAATGGCTGGAATACAATATTGGTATGGGTACGCCTGGTAATCCCTTGAATATGAAGCGCATCACCGATGGCACTAGCAATACGATTATGCTGGCCGAGATGCGGCAAGGATTGAGCGATAGTGACCCGCGGGGCACCTGGGCCCTAGGGCTGTGCGGATCGAATTATCACTGCCGTCATGCCACCAACGGCGTCAACGCTCCCAATGAATGCTTGCCTGGGCAAGATGACATCATCAATGGTGCCAAGATCAGAGATGAAGTTGGCATAGACAAATTACGTAGTGAATGCATGATGATGGATCCCGGCCTCAATTCCAGTGGTCAGAGTGTCGTCCGTAGCATTCATCCGGGCGGCGTCTTTGTGGCGATGGCCGATGGCAGTGTACATTTCTTAAGCGACTTTATTCAGGCCGGTACGATTGGTTCTTCGCCTTTCATCGGCCTGGGTGCCACGGACCTCCAGTCGATGGGTGTTTGGCAGTTCTTGAACATCGCGTCAGATGGCCGAGTTGCTTCGCTCGGCGGTAATTAATTCAACTCCTAGCTCCTGGGATGGATGTTGTGAAAAACAGAAGAAAAGTACTACCGGCAGAGCGGATTTGCTTGATGTTATGGCTAGGTTGCCAAATGGTCGGCTGTGACGGTGGTGCGTCGCCGTTCGCCTATGTTCCCGCCAATGGCAAAGTTACCTATGACGACGGCTCGCCATTGCCCAAGGGGGGCTTGCGGTTGCAGTTTCTCAGCTTGGATCAATCGAACGTCGCGGAATTACACCCGCGCCCGGCACTCGCAACCATTGACGAGAAGGGGCTTTTTGAGAACGTCACAAGCTATAAGTATGGCGATGGTCTTGTTCGCGGTAAGCATACGGTGGCAATTCTTGATGCCAAAGACGAGGCGTCCGGCAAGCTGTTGGTCCCCGAGGAATACACGAGCGTCAAAACCAGTCCGATCGTGGTCAATACCGAAGAACTGCCTTTCGAAATCAAAATCCCCAAGCCCTAATGCGGTACTTCTTACTTGCGGAACGGGAGAGTGAGGAAAACCGATGCACCTTGGCGGCTCGCGCGTGAAGTTCTGTCTCGTGGCTATCGCTCTACTGCTTACGTTTCATCTGTCGTTTGCTTGCGCCAACCCCGTGCTCTACGAGCCTGGAATCGATCCGGGTGTTGGTTTCAACATGGTGTCGTGGGGCAACTTTGGTAACGGAGCCACTGTCTGGCAGAACGCCGTGCAGTCGATGCACGACGCGGGCTTCGACGAAGTTTCGTTGAGCCCCGTGCGTTACTACACGCCCGGCACGGGGGCTATCGCCTCCACGTCATCGAGTGGCCCCGAATTAAGTCACATCGCTGCAGGCATCGCACGCGCCAAACAACTCGGCATGCGCGTGACCGTGAATCCCTTTGTCGAGCCAGTCAACTTCACGCAGTGGCGCGGTTTCTACAATCCGACACCGAACTCGGCCGAGTGGACCAACTTTTGGAACAACTATCAGCAATATATCGTCGACGTCGCCACGATGGCCGAAGCCAATGGTGCTGATGCAGTGACTATCGGCACGGAAATGCGCGGTCTGGAACTCAATAGCGGCAACAATCCGAAGTGGACTTCTGTTCTGAACGCGGTCGACGGCGTCTTTACGGGCCAAATCGGTTATGCCGCGAATTGGGATAGCTACAACAACGCCAACACCGCGAGCGCGATTTGGGATCACCCGGCGGTCGATTTCGTGGGGATTGATTCATATTTTACTGGGCTTTTGTCGAACGGTCAGGCCAACGCTTCGGGCAGCTATCCCAACCTGGATTTCATCACTCAGGTGGAAAATGCTTGGAACACCAAACTCGATAACGAAATCTTGCCTTTCGCGGCCGCACGACAAGGGGGCGCCGGCTTGCCGGTCAAATTCACCGAGATCGGTTATCTGCCCTACAACGGCACGACGGTTTCTCCCCAAAACGGCAGCGGAACTCTCGATCAAGACGAGCAGAACATGGCCTTCGAAGGCTTCATGCGAGCCCTTGATGGCCGCAAAGCCGCGGGAGAATTCTTGGCCGCACATGTTTGGCAGTGGGATATGCAAGGTTCCGCGGGCAGTCAATGGAACATGAATCCCAGCGGCGGTAATCAGCCCACCAATCAACAAACGGCTCAATGGCTTTCAGCGTTCATGAATGGCACGAACCCCGATCCCGGTGATCAACCTGCACAGGGTGCCCGAAACTTGCTTTACAGCTTTGAATCCGGACTCGACGGTTTTGCCTTTCCCAATTTCGGTGGCAGCACAAGTTCGTTGGCTCAAGCCACAACCACGGGAGCCACCGACGGTTCGAAGAGCCTCGCCATCACGAAGACTGATGATGACTGGACCTGGGATGCCCGAGTCAACATGAACGGCACACAATTGCAAACACTGCAAAATGCGCTCGCCGACGACATCGACAACTATGTACTAGAAATGGATGTCAGCTATGTGACCGCAAGCCTGCCCAGCGGGCTCAGCGATCTCAACATGCACGTCTCATTTCAACCCACGCCGGGGGCGTGGACTCAAGCATTTCCCTTTGCCGACATTAATGGCCGCGTGACGCAATCATTTCATGTCGAGATTCCACTGAACACATTTAATCTGGCGGCGGGAATATCGGGACTGGCGTTTCACATTGGCTTCGACGGCACATGGCCCAGCGGTAGTGCCACGATTTATGTCGATAACATCGCCTTGGTGGATTTATTTCCCGACAACGCGGATTTTGATGGTGATGGCGACGTCGATGGACGCGACTTTTTAGCTTGGCAACAAGGCTTCGGCACCGCGGGCACGGCTACTTTGGCCGATGGCGATGCGAATGGCGATGGCAACGTGAACGAGTTGGACTTGGAAATCTGGCAAGCGCAGTACGGAACAAGCAACGAATCCGAATTACAGTCGATCTCTTCACAAGTGCCTGAGCCGTCGTCTCTTTTGCTTTGTTTTCTAACATTCCTGGCCACAGGCGGCAGCCGACGGTGGAGATAATCAATGCATCTTGTTCTCCTTCTTGCCCTGTTGGTTTTCACTGCGCAAACTGTTTACGCCGCACCACCTGAGAACACAAAGCACGAGTTCGTGAAAGGCATCTCCTGGGGCTGGGTTGGTTCGCGGGGCGATTACGAATCGCCTGAGGCCGCGGAATCGATGAAGCATTTGGCCGAGACGGGTGCCGAATGGGTTTGTATCGCGTTCGGCACGAACATGAAATCGCACAACGATCCCGACTTCACCTGGGGCGACGACAACCCGCAGATGGTAAGCGACGACGAGGTGCGCCACGCCATCAAGTTAGCGCGCGATAACAATCTCAAAGTCATTTTGAAACCGGTCGTGAATTGTGATGACCAAATCTGGCGGGCGTGGATTAAGTTCTATCGGCCAGTGACCGCCACAGAAAAAGCCGCGGGTACGACCGGTGAATTGGATCCCTGGGGAGACGACCCCGTGATGCGCGAAGGGGAAGTGAAAGACCTTGCCGCGTGGGAGCGTTGGTGGGATCACTATAAAAACTTTTTGATTCACTACGCCGAGATTGCTAAGGAGCAGAACGTCGAAATCTTCTGCCTCGGTTGCGAGATGTCCTCCACCGAGGAGTTCGTCGACGAGTGGCGACAGGCGATTGGTGAAGTTCGTGCGATCTACGATGGTCAGCTTGTTTACGATATCAATCATGGCCGTGAGATGACGCTCCCCTGGTGGGATGCGGTCGACATCATCGGCGTGAGCGGCTACTACCCCGTGCCACCGCCCGAAGGCGTTGCGATGGAAGAAGCCGTCAAGCAAACAACGAGCGAAGCCGAGATCGCCGCGGAGTTGGTCAAAGTTCGGGATCAATTGGCTCTCGTCAGCGCGAAATGGCACAAGCCGGTGATGATGATCGAAACGGGTGTGACCAACGTCCGCGGCTGTGCGCGTTATCCCTGGTCGCATCCCGATGCGCTTCCCGACAGTCCGCTTGACGAAGCGGAGCAAGCCAACTATTACCGCGCGTTTCTGAAAACCTTCGAGGACACCCCGTGGTTTATGGGCTACGCCTGGTGGGATTGGCCGGCCCGGCTTTATCCCCACGAAGAGGCAGCCGAGAATCGAGGTTTCTGTATCTACGGCAAGGAAGCGGAAAACGTGCTCAAGGAATGGTACGCCAAGCCAACGCCGCAAGTCGTGATGGAGTGAAGGATTTCACGAGAGCATGTTCCCCGAACCTGGGAGCCTGTTTCATAGTCTGGCTCATGTCTCGCGGGCATCGGCAATTCAGATTGAACCGCCAAGGACACCAAGATCGCCAAGAAATTCCACGAATCCAAAGGAATAATCCCTTCGTGTCATTCGTGCCGTTTCGTGGTTACAAATTCTTCCTTGGCGTCCTTAGCGAACTTGGCGGTTCAGTGAGACTCGGCCCGTGATATAGAAAGGTCGGCGCGCATACCCTTGCCCGGACGCATTTGCTACAATCCGAGGGTCGCCGTGATCCCTCCCACCCGACTGTAAAAGCCTGAGAGCCATGGAAAAGACTCTGCCGTTCGACGCCGCGACGTTGGCCCCCATTTTGGAAAAATATCCCACGCCGTTTTATTTGTACGACGAAGCGGGGATTCGCCAGCGAACGCGCGATCTGCTCGCCGCCTTCAAATGGAACCCTGGCTTCAAGCAATACTTTGCCGTCAAGGCGACCCCCAACCCCCACATCGTTTCGATCCTGCGCGACGAGGGGAGCGGCACCGATTGTTCGAGCGTGGCCGAGTTGATCATCAGCGAGCGGTTGGGCCTGAACGGCGACTCCGTCATGTTCACTTCGAACAACACCTCAGCGGCAGAATACCAGCAGGCCGTCGAATTGGGGGCGATCATCAATCTCGATCATCCCAGCTTGATCGACACGCTCGTGGCCGCGACGGGCATGCCCGAAACGATTTGCTTTCGTTTTAATCCTGGCCCCGAACGCACGGGCAATGCGATCATCGGCAATCCTCAGGAAGCCAAATTCGGCTGCACCCGCGAGCAGATTTTACAAGGCTATCAACGCTGCCAAGAACTCGGTGCCAAGCGATTCGGCTTGCACGCGATGATCGTCTCCAACGAGCGCGACGTGCAATCGCTGTGGGATACGGCGCGCATGTTGTTCGAGCTGGCCGTGTTGGTGAAGCGCGAAGTCGGCATCAACATCGAGTTCATCAATCTGGGTGGCGGAATTGGCGTGGCTTACCGCCCCACCGATAGCGAAATCGACTTGAACGAGTTTGGCGCCGGCGTCGAGAAACTTTACAAGGAGATTCTCGTCCCCGCGGGATTGGACCCCGTCAACATTCTGATGGAGAACGGCCGATCGATGACCGGGCCGTTTGGTTATTTGGTGACGCGGGTGATCAATCTCAAGGAGACTTACAAGAACTACGTGGGGGTCGACGGTTGCATGTCGAACCTTATGCGACCGGGAATGTACGGCGCGTATCATCATATCACCGCCATCGGCAAAGAGAATCAGCCAGCGGTTGGCAACGTCGACATTGTGGGTTCCTTGTGCGAAAACAACGACAAGTTCGCCATCGACCGCGAGCTTCCCAACTTAGAAGTTGGCGACGTGCTCGTGATTCACGATGCCGGCGCGCATGGCCACGCGATGGGCTTTCAGTACAACGGCCGGTTACGCTGTGCGGAATTGCTCCTCAAGCCCGACGGCAGCGTGCAACAAATCCGCCGGGCGGAAACGCTCGACGATTACTTCGCGACGGTGGAGTTTTGATAAATAGGCAGAATGATCTGTAAACTAAGCAGACCAACACAATTTGCTCCCCTTGGATGCCGACGTTAAGATAAAAGGTGTAATTCGGGAAGTGTTGGGAGTTTGCGGCATGAATCATTTTGAAACTTCAACCGTAGTTGGTGGTCATGGCGAGATCCATCTCGTCGGAGTACCTTTCACGCCTGGCACGACTGTTGAAGTAACGGTCTGTGAGAAAAGTGAAAAGGAGACACAGGATTCGACTGAGCAGATCGACCGATCGGCCGTTCGTGTCAGCGAACTCTTCTCCCAAGTGCGGGGGCGAAACGTGGAATCAGTTGGTCCTCTGAATCGCGAGCAGATCTATGACCGCGAAGTTCTTCGTTGACACGAACATTCTCATCTACGCTGCCTCGAATGCGGTTGCTGATCAGCCGCGCCGCCAGATGGCGCTCGAATTGCTTGATCGATCTGATCTAGCTCTGTCAGCACAAGTATTGGCCGAGTTCTATTCGGTGGCTACTTCAAAAACCAAGCTGAATCTACCATCCGATGAGGCCGTACAGCTTTTGGAATCCTTGGCTTCGATTCCCGTCTCGCCAATTACGCGCGACTTGGTTATCGCGGCTGCGAAGCTCAGTCGCAAATACAACATCAGCTATTGGGACGCTGCGATTCTTACTGCCGCACGGTTGATGGGCTGTAGCGTTGTTTACAGTGAGGACTTAAACAACGGCCAAGAGTATGACGGCGTACGTGTGGTGAATCCATTTGCCACGGCATGATATTGAATGGATTGCCCGTTGTCCGCTCAAGCCCGACGGCAGCGTGCAACAAATCCGCCGGGCGGAAACGCTCGACGATTACTTCGCGACGGTGGAGTTTTAATTAAACCGGCCTAAGATTGCTTTGAGCTATTAATTCTCTGTAGATGCATTGGCCGGGGCGACCGCCCCAAAGCCGAGCGGCGTTGCGGCGATGCCGTACATCGCGCGGGCTTGTCGTTCTTCACCCACAATGCCTAACACAATGGGCGTGGCGTCGACACACCGGCGATGCCAGACCGAGAACGTGTTATCGATGCTTTGCCCGCCGCCGACGGCGTTCTTGAACACGGGCAAATCGGGCCGCAGCGCTTGATCCCCCGCGGGCCAGGGGCCTTCATCGAGTCCGATATCGACGCCCGTATCTTCAAACTGATCGGTGAGCCATTTCGGGGGCGGCACGCGGTCGTCGAAGAAGATGTACAGATTCGCCGGCTGGGCCATTTCCACGGTCATTTGGAAATCGTCTTTATAGCGATAATCGTTGAACGTCTTTACGAAGTCGGCACCGACGAGAAACTCGGGCAGCCCCGCCGCAGTCAGACCATTCCATTGATGGGGGTGATCGACATAAGCAAAGACGTCATCGCCCAAACCATGGTAGTTGATCTGATAACAGACATACTGCGAACCATCCGCCGGGGGAATGTTGTCGCGGACTTCACGAATCACGTTTACGCCGGAACCGGGATAATCGGCGGTCCACCAACTGCCGCGCTGATTGCGGCCAACTTGCATGATGCGCTGAATCTCGCCCTGGCGATCGACGCGGGCCGCTTGGCCTTGTTCCAACCTTGTGAGTCCGTTGCCCGTGTTGATATGGTCGGCGAGATCGACCTTGCCGTCGAACACCACCACGTCGGTAAAGCCATTCTTGCGGGTCGCGACGCCGAATTCGGTGCCTTGATCGATGACGTCGATCACCGGGGTTTTGATCGTGAAGCCCTTCATCGAATTAGGAACACGGGCCGTCGCCAAGCCTTGATCGAGATGCACAAGCATGTCGGACTCGACCATCAGCGAAGCCGCACCGATCACGCGCACGATGGGCCCCGTGCGGAAACGCATCGTGAACTCGCCGGCTTCGGTCCGCAGGCGACCCGGCACGACTAAGTCGCCCGGCTTGAGCGCCGAGGAATCGTCCATCCACGAGACATTCTCGACTTCGATGATTTCGGCGACCGCAACGTCTTGCCATTTGGGGTTTTGACGAGCTTGCCAGAGAGCATAAACTCCCGCGATCAAGATCGCCGCGGCGAGCCCGAGCGTCGTGAACCGACGCATGGCCTCGCGCTTCACATCGTTGGCGGGTGGAGCGGGAATGATCGCTTCCAAAGCTTCGGTCACGCCGAACACGGCCAGATCGCGTTCGATGTTTTCGCTCTGCCATTGCAGCAGGCTGTGGACGAAGACTTCTTCAGTGAGGCCTTTGATCAACTCGGGATGATCGTCAATCAGTTGAGAAAATTCTTGGCGTTCGTCGTCGGTACACGAACCATCAAGCACAAAGTCAATCAGCTCTTCGAGACGGCGCACTTGTGGATTTCGCTCAGGGAGGCTCATGATCGTTCCTCCGCGGCCAGGGTGGCATCCACGCAGCGTGCCAGGCTCATGCGAATCCGATGAAGTTGCGAAGCGACATTGTGAGCAGTCTCACCCAGTCGTGCGGCGAGCAGCTTCACTGAAACCTTCGCATGGTAACGTTCGCCAATGAGATAGCTTTGACGGTCGTTGAGTTTCTTCAGGCAATTTTGCAGCGCCGCCAAGCGGGAATCGGCTTCACCAGCCAGACGCGTGCATTCTTCATCAATACGGGCCATGGCGGCATCGCTAAACAGCAATCGCGACCGCGATTGGCTTTTGCGAAAGGCCATCACTCGTTGCCGGGCAAACGCAAAGGCCCAGGGGAGAAACGGTCGTTCGAAATCGAAATCATGAATCTTTGACCAGAGGTCGATGTTCGTGTCTTGCAGGACGTCGGCTGCGGCGGGATCGCCGAGCATGAGCGTCGAGATATAGGCGTGGAGCTTGCGCTGATGGACAGTAAGTAATTCCACAAACCGAGTCGCCGTTTCCGGGCTCACGGTGTTTAGTTCTTCGGAATTCACAGTTGCGTTGATCCTGCCCCGAGATAATCAGACTGGCCGTGCATTGCAAAGCTCTGGCCTAGTGGTTGCAAGCACGGAGGATTCTCTTACTTAGATTCAGCAAAAGGAAGCGATTTATCGCAAAAATTCTGGAATTTGTTTGCGATATTTCCCGCGCATCGGCTGAAATTGAGTAGAGGGTGAGAAAGACTTTTCTTTTCCAGCCACGGGCAGTGGGCTGCGAAACTGCGCACGCAGGTGCGTTCTCGGCAATTCCTCGGGGCAGAGGCTGTTGCAGGTTGTCTGCTTATCCTTCAATGTCGATCTCGGTGTGACGGCACGCCGCGATCAATCGGGATGTTGCTCTCGGCTGTGCACGGCCGGTGGCAGGGTCAGCTTTTCTAAATCACTTTTCTGGAGTTGCTTCTAATGAAGATGAGATGGGCTGGAAAAATACGGAAGTATTGTGTGGCGGCAGCCATGCTCGGTTTGACGCTTTCCTGTGGCAGCGCTTGGGCAGAAGTTCATTCGGACTTCGATCCCGGCGGAACTTACTTCGGCGGCACGGAAGGTTGGTTTAACTATTCAGGCAACCCCGGTTTCGCCACGGCGACCCCTGCGGGTGGTTCAACGTTGTGGTTGGGTGTGCAGCCTCAGCAGTATTTTGGCCAGATCACGAGCCAGAACTGGGCCACACCCGACATCACCATTCCCGATTGGAATTCAAATACCCATCTGGAATTCGATGTGATTGTCGACAGCCTTTGGTTCCCCAACAATGCCAGCCAAGCGATCTCGGTGGAGTTCCAGGTTGGCGGCGGCGTGGGGGGCACGATCAATCAATACGCCAATCCCACGATTGATACATCCCTGAAAGATACGATTCAACACGTGTCGATCCCGCTGGCCGCGATGCAACCCTTTGATCCGACCGCGACCTTCTGGAATCTGTCGATCAACTTGTCGCCCGGTTATGCCTATGAATGGGATAGCAGCAACCCAAACGTCCAGCCCTACAACCCACGCTATTACCTCGACAACATTGAATGGACCACAGTTCCCGAACCGACGTCGTTGGTGCTGGGCGCGTGCTGCGTGTTGTTGTTGGGAACGCGTCGAGTTGGTCGTTAATTGCAATTCACTCGATCCCTCTGAAGTAGAGGCCGTACCGTCGCGGGTCCTGCCCGTTCCCGTGGCGGTTACGGTTACAGACATTCTTTTCTCTTAAGGAGTTTTCTATGAGGTATCAAGCTGCCTTATCAGCTTTGTTTGTGACGCTGAGTTTGCTGCTGGCAAGTACCGCGCAGGCCCAACTGACCGTACAGGATTTTGAAGGTCCGCTGCCAGGTCCACAGCAGTATCCCGGTGGTTATAGCTTCAGCGGCGGCGGCAATGGTAGTCCCGCTCTCACCGAAGCCATTATCGATACCGACGCGGTGAGTGGCATTCAAAGCTATGAAATTACCGTCGATGCGACGAACAACGCGGGATCCTATTTCTATTATGGAATGGGAGGTTTTCACGGTTTTTATGGCGAAGGCTTTGGCTTTGCGGAAGGACAAGAAGGCCAGAACAACCCAGCCAATTATCGCATGACGTTCGATCTCAAGGTGATCGGCAACAACGGCGACACCGAAGCCTCGACCCCTGTGGGTGGTGCGGTAGGTATTTATAAAGGCGACTACGAAGCCGTCTACGACGTCGATGTGAACAACGACGGTGACAAGCTCGATGGTTTTGACATCTGGAACAGCACCTTCGTCGCACCCGTGGGCGATAACGACTGGAATCAAATCGTTTGGGATCTCGATTCCGGTACGGCTCCCACGACCAATGGTAGCCCCGTTCCCGTGCCCGTCTTTGATGATGCCTCGAATATCTACTTCCAGATTTACTTCAACTCCGGCGGTTTTGGCACAGATTCCGGCAATGTGATCCGCCTTGATAATGTCGCTTTGGAGTTTGTTCCTCCGACTGCCACGCCTGGCGATTTCGATGGCGATGGCGACGTCGATGGCCGCGACTTTTTGGCTTGGCAGCGTGATCCTGGTGTGGGGTCATTAAGCGATTGGCAAAATAGCTATCCCGTGGGCGCATTGACTGCGGGCTTTGTAGCCGTGCCCGAACCAGCGAGCTTGTGGCTAGCAATGTCGGTGGCCTTGCTGGCCGGGTGTCGTCGGAGTTAGTGGCAACAAGACTTGAGTCTGGACAATCGCGGTGCGGCTTGGAACAAGCCGCGCCGCGTTGTTCGACGAATCGTAAAAGGAATTGAGGAGGTCATCGTGCGACGCGCATTCACATTGGTCGAACTTCTGGTGGTGATCGCCATCATCGGCGTGTTGGTGGCGCTGTTGTTGCCAGCGATCCAAGCCGCGCGCGAGGCGGCGCGCAGAACTCAATGCAGCAACAATCTCAAGAATATCGGCCTTTCGATTTTGAATTACGAAAGCGCGCTCAAAGAGTTCCCCACCGGCGGTGCAACATACGGAGACCGGCTGGAGTGCTACGCTCAGAATGGCAGGCCCTGGGTTGGGAAAAAGCAAGGCATGAGTTGGGCGTATCAGATTTTGCCTTATCTTGAGCAAGGATCGTTGCACAACATCGGTGACACGAAAGTCGTCCAGAACACCCCCGTGACGCTCTATAATTGCCCATCGCGGCGCCCCGCCACGGCTTTTGATGATCCGACCGACAATCCCGATTTGGGACCTGGCTATCTCATGGATTATGCGGGAGCCCAGCCAGCCACATTAGGCGTGAGCAATGCAGCCGCGATGTACATAGCCACTCGAGACTTCGAGAATTGTGCTCGGGTTCATAATTCGTTGTGGAGTGCAAATGGAAATGGGTATGGTGAGCCCGCTAATAACGGAGTGTACGACGGGGTCATTGTGCGTTCTTCATGGAAAAGAAGTGTTGCTAAGGAAACATGTGGACCCAATCCTGGTGCGGGGGATTTTGTGACCGGGGTTCCTGGCCCGACCAAAATGTCGCAAATCTCTGATGGAACATCTAATACGATGGTGATTGGCGAAAAGTACATCTATTCGGAGCAATATGAAGGGTCGAAACCATCTGATGATCGTGGTTGGCTTGATGGTTGGGACCCAGATACCATGCGATCCACGATGGCCACTCCTCTTAGCGATTCAACTCCACGGGTGCTTTGTGTAGGCCAATCCGCCATCTATGACCAAGTGTATATGTTCGGGTCAGCACACCCGGCAGGTTTTCATACGGCATTTGCCGACGGGTCTGTACGTCCCATTAGCTACGACATTCCCGTCGATGTCTTAAATAGTTTAGGCACGAAGGGTGGAGAAGCCGGACCGTACGAAGTAAATCAAAGTGTCAATTAGTGACTAACAGTCATTTGAACGGCGTGTGAGTGTTCTCTGCGCTGAGAATTGGGGCAGAGATTTTGAAGATGCTATCGAACAGAACTTGGTTGGTAATTCTCGTCGCTAGTTTCAGCGCCTGCGTGACCACCTCGCTGCACGCGCAAATCTCCGCCACCGTCACCGTCGACGCGGCCAATGTTCGCTCGGTCATGTCTCCGCTGGGCATCGGGCTGCATACGTCGCCCTATTACAACAATATGTCTCACCCAACCGTGGACGACCGGCTCGAAGAGGCAGGCGTGACCACGCTGCGTTATGGCGGTGGGGGCTATGCCGACGTGCTGCATTGGTCGGTCGCGCGGCCTCAATGGGAAAGTGGCATCACCGGGGGCGGCTTGTCTCCCTGGTGGGGCGAGCCAACCAATTTTGGTTACGTCGGCCCTGGCTCGGGATTCAACGGATTCGTGGGGCTGCTCGATCAACTTGAAAATGGCAAATCGGTAGTGACAGTCAACTACGGCTCAGCGATGAAGTTCGTGGGTGGCCAGATGCAGGTGCCCGACTACGGGGGACAACCCAAAGAAGCCGCCGCGTGGGTGGCCTACGCCAATGCCGACGCGAGCATCTACGGCACTCCCAGCGACATCGTCATCGGTGTCGACCAACAAGGGAACGATTGGAAGACCGCCGGCTACTGGGCCAAGCTCCGCGCTTCGACTTCCGGCGAATATCAATCGTGGGCTCAAGCCGATGGGGTCTACAACAGCTACAACTCGTTCTTGGCGATCAATCGCGACGCGCCGGTGGGCGTTGAGTATTGGGAAATCGGCAACGAAACGTTCGGCACGGGTTATTACGGCGGTGGCAACGGGTACACGGTCGATTATCGCGTCCCTTACAACGGCACGAATCGCGATGACAACCCCGCACTCTCGCCTGCCACTTATGGTCAGGAGGTTGTCGAGTATGCCGAGTTGATGAAGTCGATCGATCCCAACATCAAGATCGGGGCCGTCCTGGCGACCCCGCCGGATGATTACGGTTGGTCCTACGCCGACTTGAACGACAATGGCTCGAAGCAATCCAACGAAGCCTACTGGAACGACGAAGTTCTCTCGCAACCCGGCGTGGCCGACAACGTCGATTTCGTGATGGTCCACTGGTATCCCTGGGCGGGAGATAATGCCAATGGTTCGAGTTTGTTGTCTCAGGTCCGCACCAAGATTCCGCACATGATCAACGGCACCACGGCGGGGCAGGACACCGGTTCGAACGCGGGGATTCGCGATACCTTGGCCACTCATAATTTGACCGATGCCGAGATCATGATCACCGAGTTCAATTACATGGGCTCGTTGCAATCAGGCGTCGCCAACAGCGTGGAATCGATTTTCGTGGCCGATGCTTACGCGAGCTGGCTGGACCTGGGGGTCACGAGTGTGCAGTACCTTGAGATGCTCACCAAAGATTTTCTGGATGACTCGAGCGGCTTCGCTCGCGGTTCGGCCTTCTATGGGATTTCGATGGTCGACAAATTAGTCGAGCCGGGGGAATCGCTCGTCAATGCGACGACCAGCAACAACAACGTTCGCACGCATGCCGCGCTGCAGGACGACGGCAGCATCGCCGTGATGCTGTTGAATCTCGATCAATCCCAATCCGCGAACGTGACCGTCAACATTGCCAACATCGCCCTGGGCAGCACGGGCACCAAGTATTTGCTCACCGGCGGGACGAACCTCACGAACAACTCGGAATCAGCACTTGGCAACTCATTCATGATTAGCTTGCCCGCGCGGTCGATTGCGACCTATATCATCGATGCGGCCCCACAGCTGCTGGGCGACTTTGATGGCGATGGCGATGTCGACGGCCGCGACTTTTTGGCCTGGCAAAGCGGCGCATCGCCCAATCCCTTCAGCGCCGAGGACTTGGCCGACTGGCAAGAGAACTTCGGCGTGATCCCCGAAGTGGTCGCCACCTTGGCCGTCCCGGAACCAATGAGTTATGGAATCGCGGTGGGTCTGGCACTGCTCACGAGTGTGGGTCGCACCCCCGGTCGAGTTTTGCGCTAATTAAGTGCGACTCGCCGCCAAATTCGTGATTTGTGGTTAAGGCCCAACTCCGCTTGGGTAATTTCTTCCTGCGGCACCATGCTCTAGGCTTGCAACTGGGCATTTAGTTTCCCGGTTTGGGTTCATAAACTACAGCAAGGTGCGCTTTCTTTTCGGATGCTTCGATAGGTTGGGTCGGTCTCGATGAATTGTTTGAATCGTCTTTGCTGTGCCATTCTCTTTGGCTTTTGGGTCGTTCTCTCATCCGTGGCCGTTCAAGCCGCGGAAGAAAGCACGCGGCTGAGTGATTGGCGGTTCACGCAGGGCGATCCTGCGAATGCCGAGGCGACCGACTTCGACGACAGCGCGTGGAGCAACGTTCGCGTCCCCCATGATTGGGCCATCGCCGGTCCGTTCGATCCCGAGGAAGATGGCTTCGCCGCGAAATTGCCCTGGAAAGGCGAGGGCTGGTATCGCCAGGAGTTCACGCTCGACCGACCCGAGGGATCGCGCGTGTATCTCGACTTCGATGGCGTGATGGCCTTCCCCAAGGTCTATATCAACGGCAAGCTCGCCGGCGATTGGGACTATGGCTACACCTCGTTTCGCGTCGACGCAACCGACCACGTGAATCTTAAGGGCAAAAATGTCGTCGCCGTGCACGTCGACACAACCAACCACGGCACGCGCTGGTATCCCGGTGCGGGGATCTATCGCAAGGTGATGCTCGAAGTTCGCGAGCCGATTCATCTCGCGCATTGGGGCGTGTTTGTCACGACGCCGGAAGTCAGCAAAGAATCAGCAACCGTCAAAGCGGCAATCACCGTCGAGAACCACAACTCCGCACCCACCAAGGGACAACTTAAATTTACGATTCTCGATCCCACGGGCAAAAAAGTTTCTACCACGGACGCAGATCTTGAATTGCAAGTTGGTGAAACAGAGTTTGGCTACGAGACCAATGTCGTGAATCCCGAACTGTGGGATGTGGACCATCCCCATTTGTATTCGCTAAAGACCGAGGTGATCGTCGACGGCCAAACGGTCGATTCGCAAACGACACCTTTTGGTATCCGCACGTTTGAATTCACGGCTGACGACGGTTTTCATTTGAATGGCCGTCGTGTGCAGTTGTATGGCGTGAACCTGCATCACGATCATGGCCCACTGGGCGGGGCGTTCAACACCCGCGCGATGGAGCGGCAACTCGAAATCATGCAGGAGATGGGCGTTAACGCCTTGCGCACCAGCCACAACGCCCCCGCGCGAGAGGTCTTGGAGCTGTGCGACCGGATGGGCATCCTCGTTTGGGACGAATGCTTTGACAAATGGAACAACACTGCGGATCGCGTCGACGGCAAGCCGACGCACGAAGAACATGGCGAGCGTCATCTGCGGAGCATGATTTTGCGCGATCGCAATCATCCCTCGGTGGTGTTGTGGTCCATCGGCAACGAGATTCCTGATGACGAAGAAGGGGTCAATCCCGAACGCGTCCGCATGATGGCCAACATCGTGCGCAAGTACGACACGACTCGTCCCGCGACGATAGGGAGTTGTTTTCCCGAACAGGTAGCCAAGGGCATTTACGAAGGAGTCGACGTCGTCGGTTGGAATTACATGCGCCGCTACGACAAGCATCGCGAGCTCATGCCCGAGAAGCCGATTGTCTACAGTGAGTCAGCCTCGGCGTTGAGTTCGCGCGGGTTTTACAACTTGCCATTCCCCGAGACCAAAACGGATTACGCCCCCGGTCTGCAGGTTTCGTCCTACGACTTGAATGGTGCCCCCTGGTCGGACGTGGCCGACGCGGAATTTCGTTTGATGCAGGACGACAAATTCGTGGCCGGAGAGTTTGTGTGGACCGGTTTCGATTACCTCGGCGAACCAACGCCGCACAGTGCCGATGCGATCAGTTCCTATTTTGGCATCGTCGATTTATGTGGCATCCCCAAGGATCGCTATTGGCTCTACCGCAGCCATTGGCGGCCCGAGGAAACGACCGTGCATATCCTGCCGCACTGGAATTGGCCCGATCACGTGGGGAAGAACGTCCCCGTGTTCGTTTACACCAATGGCGATTCGGCGGAATTGTTCTTGAACGGCAAGTCACTCGGCCGCCGCACGAAAGGTGAAGTCCCGGCCCGCCCCACCAATTTTGCGACCGCTGCAAAATTCAGCGCGAGTTCGAGTCAACCCGGCAAGGAGCCCGACTATGTCGCCGACGACGACTTCACCACGCGCTGGTGCGCGGATGCAGGCACGGCTGGGCAATGGTTGGAAGTCGATTTGGGCGAGATCAAACCGATTAAGTGCTTACTCTTGGAACTAGAAAAAGAAGCTAAGAATTATGGCTACGTCGTGAAGACGTCGGTCGATGGCGAGAATTGGGAAACGCTTGTCACGAAACCAACCAGCAACCAACCGGAATGGGGCGGGCCGAAAACCTCACCGCATGACGTTGACACGCAAGCTCGCTATCTGCGGATCGAGTTTGATGAACTTAGTGGTCGGGCGTGGGCAAGCATCTGCGAGTTGGGAATCTTTCCCGAGCATGTCGACTCTTATTATTTTGATTGCACCTACGACTATCGCCTCCGCTGGAACGACGTGGTTTACGAACCGGGAGAGCTCAAAGTCATCGCTTACAAGGATGGTAAAGAAATCGGCACGGCGACGATGAAAACCGCCGGTGAGCCAGCCCAGGTGCGGCTAACCCCCGACCGAAAGGAACTCACGGCTTCGGGGGATGATCTCTGTTACGTGCTTGTCGAGGCTTTGGGCAAAGAGGGTGTGCCGTGCCCCTTGGCGGAGAACATGATCGAGTTCGAGGTCGACGGCCCTGCTGAGATTGCCGGCGTGGGCAACGGCAATCCCATATCGTTGGAACCGTTTCAAGCGGACCATCGCCAACTTTTTTTCGGCAAGGCGATGCTGATCCTTCGTACCCAAGCAGGAAAAGCTGGCCCCATCAAAATCACCGCGAAATCGGCTGGTTTAACACCGACCAGTGTGGAAGTCTCGTCCCACTAGCGGCACAACAAGGCGTGGGCTTGTTCCGATGGGAAACTGCTATTTCTTAGGTTAAAATTGAACCTGGCCATCGGTTACCGCGTAACAGGTGATTGGACGCCCTCCTCCCGCCTTTTTGACCCTGCAATCTCCCGCCGGAATCCATTCATGCCTGCGACGTATCCCGTTCGTTGGGTTCGCCTAGCGCTGTTGTTGGCCCATGCGCTTATTGGATGTACCGCGCTCATCGGATGCACCAAGCCCGTGGCAACCCAAACGACAGCGACCGCACCCGTCGCAGCCAAGGAAGTCGTGGTCGTCCGCGCTCAACTTCAATCCTGGCCGCAAACCGTGCGCGTGCAAGGGAGTTTGTTGGCCTACGAAGATGCAGTGATTGGTTCCAAGCTCGCGGGCCGAGTGGCGGAAGTGAACGTCGATCTAGGCAGCGTCGTCAAGAAGGGCGAAGTTTTAGTGAAACTCGTCCGCAGCGAGCTCGATCTACGCGTCGGCTTGGCCGAAGCTCAACTTCGTCAAGCTTGTGCGGCGATTGGCATCACTCCAGAAGATGATGAAACACAATTCGATGCGTCATCCGCCCCCGGCACGATGATGGAACAAGCGCTGGTGAACGAAGCGCAAAGCACCGTCAACCGTGCGCAGCAACTCTTGAGTTCACGGGCCGTCACCGAGCAAGAATTCGACACGATGGTGGCCCAGTTAAAAGCAGCCCAAGCTCGTTACAACGCCGCGATCAATATGGTTGGCGAACAGATCTCGATGATTGGCGTCCGTCGCAAGGAGCTGGCCCTGGCCAAGCAAATGGTGACCGATTCGGAAGTCGTGGCCCCCTTTGATGGCGTCGTGGGCGAGCGCTTGGTTTCGCCCGGCGAATTCGTGGGGGCAGGGCAGGCGGTCGTGTCGCTCGTTCGCTCGGATGTGCTCCGCTTCACGGCTGGCATTCCTGAAAGTCGTGCCTCAGAGATTCATGTCGGTCAACCGCTCAACATCAACAGTGGCCGCAACATCGCCGCGCCGATTGCCACCAAGCTTACGCGGGTGAGTCCCACAGTGATGCAGGCCACCCGTTCGATATTGATCGAAGGCGACGTGCCGAATCCAACGCTCGAATTGCAAGCCGGTTTATTTGCGCAAGCCGAAGTGGTGGTCGATCCCGACGATCAAGCCATCGTGTTGCCTTTGACGGCCGTGAGCCGATTTGCTGGCGTGCAAAAAGTGTGGGTCGTCGCCGACAATGTCGCCAAGCAACAAACCGTCCGTACGGGTCGCGAAGATGAGCAGCGCATCGAAATCTTGAGCGGTTTGGAAAACGGCACAGTTGTGGTCCTGCGCGCCAGCGAAGGACACGATGGCCCAGTGATTCCGCGCGAACAGTATTCCGAGAATCCACCTCAACAAGAGATTCCTCAAACAACAACTCAAGAAATTTCGAAACCTAGCGGCGATAAAACGTAGTCGCACGCTATCTGGAGAATCTTCGTGCAGTGGTTAGCCCGAGTTTGCGTCGAACGTCCCATCTTCGCCTTGATGTTGATCTTGGCCGTGGTGGTCGCCGGTGTAACGTCTTACCCACACTTGGGCATCGACCGCTTTCCTAACATCGATCTCCCCACGATTCGCGTGCAGACCACGTATCCCGGCGCCGCGTCGTCGGAAGTGGAATCCGAAGTCACGCAGCCTTTAGAAGACGCCGTTGCCACGGTGGCCGGCCTCGATGAATTGAGGTCGATTTCCACCGATGGCGTCTCGATGCTGATGCTAACGTTTCGGCTCGATCAGAATATCAACGTCGCGGCGCAGGACGTTCGCGATGCGATCTCCGCGATCATGAATCGCCTGCCACCCGATATCGATCCCCCCATTGTGCAGAAGCAGGACCTCGATGCCTCGCCGATCATGTCGATCGCCGTCTCGGGACCGCGCGATACCCGTGAGCTTTACTTCATGGCGGATCGCTATGTGAAAAGCACGATCGAATCAGCGCGCGGCGTGGGGCAGGTTTTGATCGAAGGGGCCGTGGAACGCGCCGTCCAAGTGAACATCAACGCCGACAAACTCGCGGCGTATCGCCTGTCGATCATGCAGGTTCACGATGCGATCGTGGCCCAGAATGCCGAAGTCCCCGGTGGCCGCGTCGATGCCGGTTACCGCGAGTTGAGCCTACGAACATTAGGCCGTATGCCCGATTCGCGCGAGTTCAACCAACTTGTCGTCTCGACCGTCGATAACGTCCCCGTGCGAATTCGCGATCTCGGCGAGGCGGTCGATTTCACCAAGGAACGCCGCACGATGGCCAAGTTCAACGGCGAACCGGCCGTGATTTTGCTCATCCAGCGTCAGTCGGGCATGAACACCGTCGAAGTGATCGATGCCGTCAAGGAGCGTTTGAAAACAGCCCAGGAATTACTTCCACCCGACGTGAAAGCTCAGGTCCTCCAAGATCAGTCACGCTACATCCGCGCGGCGTTGCATGAGATTCAAAATCATCTGGTTTCCGGCAGCTTGATGGCCAGCGTCATCGTGCTGCTCTTTATGCGCTCCTGGCGGTCGACAATTATCGCCGCCGTTGCGATCCCCACGTCCATCATCGGTGCCTTCGCTGTGATGAAGGCGATGGATTTCACATTGAATAACGTGACGATGCTGGCCCTGGTACTGATGGTGGGCGTGGTGATCGACGACGCCATCATCGTGCTCGAGAACGTCTTCCGTGTGATCGAAGAAAAAGGGCTCTCGGCCAAAGATGCTGCCATCGAAGGGACGCGCGAAATCGGGCTCGCCGTATTGGCCACGACTTTGTCGTTGGTGATTGTGTTTTTGCCCGTCTCGTTTCTATCGAGCGTCACGGGCCGCTTGCTCTTTGAATTTGGCATTACCGCGAGCGTGGCCGTGATGATCTCGATGCTCGTGAGTTTTTCACTCACGCCGATGATGTGCAGCCGCATGCTGAAAGCAAATAAGCCAGCAAACGAGACAGCCGGTGTTGCGAACTCGAAATCGGCGGCAGGCCCTTCATCGCGCCGGGGCTTTTACCGCTTCATCGAAGGCGGCTACATGTTCCTGCTCCGCTATTCGCTCAAACTCAAGTGGCTGGTGATGGTCGTCGTGATTCTGACCATCGCCGCCAATGTGCCGCTCTATCGGTTGGTCAAGCAAGATTACATTCCCACCGATGTCGATGAAGCTGAGTTCGAAGCCCGCATCAGCGCGCCCGAGGGGGTGAGCATCGCGTCGATGGAAGAAATCGTCAACGCCATCGAACCACAGGTTCTCAAAATCCCAGGCATCATCAACGTGTTGACGACCGTGGGGGGGGGCGGGGGAGTGCGAGGCACAAGCTCGGCGGCCATGTATATTCGCCTCGAAGATATCGAAGGGCGTTCCTTCTCGTGGAGCCGATTGGTGAAAGGGCTGCTTGCTGGGAATCCCTCGCAAGCTTGGGAAGGCAACTTCAACCAGCGCGACAAGATGCGCGAAGTTCGCCAGATCATCGCGCGCTATCCTGACTTGCGGGCGTCGATTCGCAATCTCACTTCGTTCCGGCAAGGCGCCCCGGTGGATATCGACTTCGTCGTCACCGGGCCGAGCCTCCAAACCTTGGCCGAGTTCAGTCAAAAACTCGCTGGCAAGGTTGCCGAGATCCCGGGTATTGTCGACGTCGATACGACGCTCCGTATGGATAAGCCCAATCTGCTCGCCCACATCGATCGCGAGCGGGCCGCCGCGCTCGGCGTCGACGTGCAGGAGATCGCCGACACGCTACGCGTCTCGGTCGGTGGCGATGACCGTGTGTCGCGTTTTTATGACAGCCAAGACGATGATGCCTATGATGTGGAGCTTCGGCTCGTCGGCGTTGACCGCGACGATACGCAATCGATTTCGCAGTTGTATCTTCGCGCGATGCCACCCGCGGCGGCCAGAGTGCCGATGGTGGGTTTGGCCGCGCTCCCGTTGATTTCGGGCATTGGTTACGACGGTCGCACCAGCCCGCTCACGCGCATCGACAACGTCGTTACGTTTGAAGAAACATTCAGTCCCGCGCGGATCGACCGGCTCGATCGGCAGCGGATGTCGGCTGTGCGGGCCAATCTCGGCGCAGGCTACGCACTCGCCGACCGCATTCAGGCAGTGCAGTCCGCCGCGGACGAACTCGGCTTGCCCCCTGGTTATTCCACGCGGGTGATGGGTCGCGCTAAGGAGTTAGAACTCACGCTACAAGAATTCGTGTGGACCTGTGCTGTCGTTTGTCTGCATGTACATCGTGCTGGCCGCGCAGTATGAGCACCTCATTCATCCGATCACGATCTTGCTCTCGCTGCCGCTTGCCGTGCCGTTCGGACTATTGAGCTTGTGGATCGGCGGCGAGACATTGAACCTCTATTCCGCGCTGGGAATTCTCGTACTCTTCGGCATGGTGAAAAAAGCGTCCATTCTGCAGATCGATCACATCAATCAACTTCGTGCCCAAGGTATGCCCCGCGAGCAAGCGATCCTCGAAGGAAATCGCGACCGCCTGCGGCCGATCCTCATGACGGCCATCTCCTTTATCGCGGGCATGGTTCCGCTGTTGATCGCCACCGGTCCCGGTGCTGAAGAACGCCGCTCGATCGCCGTCCTGGTCGTGGGCGGCATGGCGTTGTCGCTGCTGCTCACGCTGCTCGCCGTGCCAGTGATTTATCTCGTGCTGGATGACTTCGGCCGAGTGTTTCGCAGGAAACAAACAGCTCAGCTTTAATGCTGTCACAATAGAGCCACGGATAAGCACGGATTTCACGGATGTGATTGTTTCGTATCCGTGATTCATCCGTGCCCATCCATGGCTCATCACACCATGGCTCGCCCAGCCGTGCCTTGCCTCATCTCTCCATCTGCGGCAAGATACAAGCCAACTCATTCCGCGCCAGGAGGTTTTTATTCATGGCCCTGCATGCCCGCCATTCGGTCGAGAGTTCCCAGAACCGCAAACTCACGATGCCGACCGATCTATCCGTCAGCGTTCCCAAATACACGTTTCCCGCGGACGAGCATCAGCCGGATCAGGTCTACTCGTTGATTCACGACGAACTGCTGCTCGATGGCAATTCGCGGCAGAATCTCGCCACGTTCTGCCAAACTTGGGTCGAGCCCGAAGTCCACAAGCTCATGAATGAGTGTCTGGACAAAAACATGATCGACAAAGACGAGTATCCGCAGACGGCCGAGATCGAAGCCCGTTGCGTTCACATGCTCGCCGATCTGTGGAACTCGCCCGACGAGGCCAACACGATCGGCTGCTCGACAACCGGTTCAAGCGAAGCCGCGATGCTGGGCGGCATGGCGATGAAGCATCGCTGGGAGGCCAAGCAACGCGCGGCCGGCAAACCGACCGACAAACCCAACCTGATCACCGGTCCCGTGCAAGTCTGTTGGCATAAGTTTGCCCGTTATTGGAATATCGAGCTCCGCGAGATTCCGATGAGCGAGGGCCGACTCATCATGACCCCCGCCGAAGTATTAAAACGCTGCGACGAAAACACCATCGGCGTCGTCCCCACGTTGGGCGTCACGTTCGTCTGCCAATACGAACCAGTGCAAGCCGTGGCCGAGGCACTCGACAAACTTCAAAAGGACAAAGGGATCGACATCCCCATTCACGTCGACGCGGCCAGCGGCGGATTTCTCGCCCCGTTTTGTGCGCCCGATCTCGAGTGGGATTTTCGTATCGCTCGCGTGAAATCGATCAACAGCTCGGGGCACAAGTTTGGTTTGGCACCATTGGGGGTCGGCTGGGTGCTGTGGCGGGAAGAACAAGACCTCCCGGAGGAACTCGTCTTCTGGGTCAACTATCTGGGGGGCAACATGCGCGACTTCGCACTGAATTTCTCCCGACCGGGCGGACAAGTCATTTGCCAATACTACAATTTCTTGCGCCTCGGCAGGGCCGGGTACCAACAAATCCAAACCGCTTGCTACGAGACAGCCCATTACATCGCCAACGAAATCAAACAACTCGGCCCGTTCGAGTTACTTTATGGTGGCGACATGCAGTCGGGCATCCCTGCGGTCTGTTGGGTGATGAAGCCCGGCACCTACGCTGGTTTCAATCTCTACGACGTCGCGGATCGCCTGCGAGTGCGCGGCTGGCAAGTCCCAGCGTACTCGCTGCCGTCCGAACTGCAAGAGAGGGTCGTGCAACGTGTCCTAGTCCGACGCGGCCTAACCCGCGACTTAGCGGAACTGTTAGTGCAAGATCTCAAGAGTGCTCTCGCGCACTTAGAAAAGCATCCCGTGAGCCAATCGATGACGGCAGGGGAGGGGACGGGGTTTCATCATTGAGCAGATCAGTCGGCGTATTTGTAACGCCTTAAATCTCGGACACGATCCCAAATATCACTTTTCAGCAACTGAAATTCTTTGTTGACAGAAGAAGTTTCGGATTCTTCAAGTAAATGTCCGTTAATTGGATGAATAAGTATGTCATTAAAGCTGCCCATGCCACCGTAGCTGCCGAATACTCGTTCAACACCATGGAAATCACGATTTTCGACCAATCCTCGGGACTCTTCCAGAAACACAGACCAATGTTTCTCGTTGTATTTAAATAACAATTGAGCGGTTTTCGCCAACACCTCTACAAGTTCCAATCGCTTTACTTCAGCTTCATCGTCCGTCATGCTTATAACTCCAAATCGCAATTGTTCGCGCTCTAGCAGTTTAAAAGCCAGTATATCGCTGCGTACGAAAACACCAAACATATTTTAGCCACGGACGAAACACGGATGTTCACGGATAAAATTAGCTCTATATCCGTGTTTCATCCGTGCCAATCCGTGGCTCAACGATTTGCGTGTTGCCTAGTTAGGCGGCGTCAATTTCAACCAACTCACTGAATGAGTGTGGCTCCGGTACGGTTTCGCCGCTCTCGCGCAGACCTTCGATGTGAAACTCGATGGCCTCACGAATCAGATGCAGGACTTCTTCGCGTGTTTCTCCAACCGCGACGCAGCCAGGGAGATCGGGAACGTAGGCACCCCAACTCGTGTCACCTTGTTCAATAATAGCGGTGTATTGCATGGTTAGTCGGCCTGCTTTTTGAGTCCTGCTTGCTTCAAGATATTATTCAATGTTCCCGGCGGAATATCAATGTTGGATTTGCCTGCCACGGTGACTGTGCCTTTTTTCGTGGAATGCTTGTATTGTCGGTGGCTGCCACGCATGCGTGCTTGATACCAGCCATCCTTCTCCAACAATTGGATGACCTCTCGAACTTTCACGCACGTCTCCTCAATAGCTGGCACTCAATCATACACCTCTTAAAGTATATCTTAGGTAAAGAAAACACCAAACAGAATAAGCCACGGACGAAACACGGATGTTCACGGAATAAATTGAATTCTTATCCGTGTTTCATCCGTGCCGATCGGTGACTAAACTATCTTCTTGCTAACTCGCCCCGGTCGCCTGTCGCTGGTAATTCCGTAGCATCATTCCGGTGCCTCGGCGCAAGCCTGACTTTTCGTAGAACGCTTGAACGTCCGGATCGCATGAGAGGTCGATGCTGTAGAAATCAGCCAATTGATCGAACATCCGCCGGATGAGTTCACGACCGATGCCGCGACCGCGATATTCGGGAAGAACTTCCAGAAGTGGAATTGCTGCCGCGAAGAAGCCGTCGCTGATCGCGTTGATGAAACCAACCACGCGCTGCTCATTCAAGGCAATCACGACGTGACTGCTACTGCGGAGAATCCGAAGATGTGTTTCGAGGGATGGCGGGCTTGGCCATCCATCAAAAAAACCACTGAGCATCGACGGATCTACGTCATCCGCAGTGGTTGCATAAGTGATATTGGTGTCTGACATGGTGAACTAAACGTTTCTTTACAGCCATGATCCTAATGGCGTTATTATAGACAATTGCTGACTGCAATTTTGGCCGAAGGTCTCGACTCATCGTAGCGCCTAAATTTGGCCACTTAGTGTGATAAAATAGGCTTTTCATCACACCTCATTATTTCTTGTGCGAAATAATTGCGCGCTCGACAACCACGCCGATAATATCGTTGCCAAAGCGCTTGGAAGCCAACCACCGGTGCCGACCCAATAGTAATTGGAGAACAAAGATAAAACAAAAATATTTTTAGAAAAACAACCAGAAACAATTAACCAATAAAATCGATAGAGGACAGAGATAGGCAGCGTCAATATCTAGCCGCAATAAAGTTTCTCATGGAAGTATTAATGTAAAAACCTCAACAAAAGATGAGGGTGGCATCGGTTTTGCATGACGACAGTTCCCAAATACACGCCCCCATCGATGCCTACCTACCCGTGGGGTGTGATTGTGCTCTTGACGTTGAGGAGCACTGCCAGCATGCAAGTCCCCCGAAATCGCTTCGGGGGCGTTATGGCCTTGGCCATAAGTCGCTATCTTTTAGTTGATGAAGGAGTTGAGTTATGAAAATGAACAGAAATCTTTTGGCCTTATTGGTCATGGCAACGATGGCTCTACCTGTTGCCATGGCACAGCAGTCGTCCTATCAAGCCGCTACTTCGGCAGCACAAGGCAACGAAAGTTCGTCCGCAGAGGATGCGCGTTTGGAAAGTCATATCGCATCGTGCCTGATCCTCGCGAGTTTGAAAGAACAGGAGCTGAGCAAATTTGCTAAGGACAAAATCGATGAGGACAATGTCGAAGATTTCGCCAAAAAAATGGTGAAGTCACACGATAAGATGGTTTCGAAGCTCGAAGAGTTTGCTCCCCATGCTGCGTCGGTAAGTCTTTCGGACGAGAGCGACAACGATTCTAGCAATCAACGTGTTCGCAACGCTGCTTATGGCCAAGATCCGGTCGATCGCAAGCTGTTCACAATTCAGCGCCGTGCAGCCGAAAAGTGCCTCTCCATGATCAAGGAAGAAATGGAAGGTAAGGATAGCAATAAGCTAGCCGAGGCCTACGTGGCCCAACAAATCGGCGCGCAGATTGGTATGATCGCCGAATTGACCGCAGCCGAGCGCTCGGCGTCGGGCGATTTGAAAGAAGTGATTCAAGAAGCGAAGCAGACGGCTGAAGATCACCTCGCCGAAGCGAAAGACTTGATGAAGGAACTGAAGAAGTCCTAATCAAAGAAAGTTCGCCTGAGACCGAAGCGGTTCGTTGTCGCATAACCTGTGGCAACGAACCGCTTTTTTGTTTCCAACGTTGAGATTGAGTATTTAAGATCATCGCAGGGTGGCCAAACATTCGCTCCTAAATTTGGCCACTCGCTGCAATAAAATAGACGCACGTCGTTAGACAAAAAGTCATTCTGAGAGGAGTTCTGCGACTCGAAGAATCTAGCTTCCATTATTTCACGTTTTCGATGCGTGGATGTACTGCTAACCAGATCCTTCAGTCCCCTAGGCTCTCTCAGGATGACATGCTAAGCGCCTAGCCCCCATTCCTGGCCATCCCCAAAAAAATTCGTCCTATTCGTGGTTTCAATTTTTTATCAATTTTGAAATCGCGAATAGACCCTGCCAAGTTGACCAAGTTGGACAAGTTGACCGTCTTGTAATGAGAAATCCAAACATTTGCACAAGAATGATGACTTGCAGGCTACCTATTTTCGCACTAGAAGCTCTGGCTCAGATCGATCGTCACGTCGTGGCCGCGCGTCGAGGTGGGGGCACCTTGGCTGGGGGCATTGACCAAACCACGCTCGTGCCGGCCCCACCAGGCGTCGGATTCTTCCACCGACCAGGCCGTGGCTTCCACGCAATGCGAGATCATTTGCGCCAGATCGCGGGCCGTTTGGGGACGCTTCGCGCGAGATTTTTCGAGGCAGGAAAGGATCGCATTTTCCAGCGCGGCAGGGACTTCCAGTCGTGTCCGTTCCGAGGGCGCAATCGGCGGCGTATCGACATGTTTGCGGCACAAGTCCATCACGTTTTCCGCATCGAAGACCGGTCCTCCGGTGAGCAGGTAATAACCCACGGCCCCCACGGCGTACAGATCGCTACGCGCATCGACCGTGTTCGGCATTTGAATCGCCTCGGGCGACATGTAGAGCGGCGTCCCCGTGAGTGCGCTTTGCTGGGTCATCGATTGCTGCTTGCCGTCGTCGAGTGCCTTCACGAGACCAAAGTCGAGCACCTTCACCACGTCGGGTTCGCCGCCCCGGCGATTGAGCATGATGTTGGCCGGCTTGATGTCGCGATGCACCAGACCCAGCGAATGAGCTTCGTACAGCGAACTGCAAACTTGCGTGAGAATGTGAATCACCCGCGAAGCGGGTTGCGGTCCGTAACGCTCGACCAGCGATTGCAGGTCGATGCCGTCGAGGTATTCCATCGCATAGTAGAACACCCCTTCGGGCGTGCGGCCGTAGTCGTAAATCGCCACGGTGTGTGGGTTGTTGAGTTGGCTGGTGATCTGGACTTCGCGTTCGAAGCGTTCCATCGAAGCTTCGTTGACTTTGTCGACGTCGAGCATTTTGATGGCCGTGGGTCGGCGGAGCATCGCGTGTTGTCCTTTGTAGACCACGCCCATCCCGCCCGAGCCAAGTTTCTGTTCGAGTGTGTACTGACCGATTTGCTGCGCTTCTATAGCCGCCTTTTGAGCTTCGCGGCGCAGGCGAGCGACAATCAACGTGAAGATAAAGATGGCCAAAGCACTCAAAGCCAACAGCCCGAACAGCCCCCAGAACGTCCAGCGCAGGATCATCAACGGGCGGTAGGCTTCGTCGGTATTGATTTCCGTAGCCAAGCCAATTTCGGCATCGGGCAGCCAAGTCCAAGCACCAATTTTCTTGACGCCTCGATAACCCCGATAACCATCGACGTTGATTCCAGGCCGCCCGGCAATCGCCTCTTCAGCCGCGAATGTGAGCGGCAGTTCGTGACGTCGCACTTTCGGTCGATGGCCTTTGGTGACGTCGCCACCGGGGTCCCGAATCAAAAGTTGCAACAGAGAGCGAGAGCCTTCGATATCAGGAATCAACCCGTTCAAAATCAGGCTTTCCTCGAAACGACTATTCGAGACCATTCTACTTTCACGGTCGAAGGCATAGGTTTCTCCCGATTCGCCAAACTGGCCCAGGTCGAGAATCCGGGCAAATTCTTTTTCAGGTGGGATACGGAACGCCAAAACGCCCACGACTTGAAAACTGTCATCGCGCACGGGGGCGACGGCAAACATGGTGGGGACTCCCGTGCGGACAATCCCGTTCTTGTCCTTCAGAGGAATTAAGCTGGGAAAAGGAGGTGATAAACAGGACTCACCGGCGAAAGCTTTGGAAATGAATGATTGATATGCGGCAGGGACGTCGCGATCGACAAGCTCAGCTTGATTGGCAGCGATCACCTTCTGGTTTTTGTTGATTAACATAAAGCCATCGTAGTCATGCGCCGTCACGGCCGGTGCGAGGATTTTGCCAAGCTTTGTCTGAAGTTCGTTCCGAGCTTCCACGGCGTTGTCTTCAGTCGGGATTCCGAGCTCCAGAAGCTGATAGGCGAGCTCGCGGACTTGAATATTGTTGGCAGACGATTCGACGTTCGATTCCTGGACATTGAACCAGGTCTCGAGCATAGCGGTTTGCAGCTTGAGAACCGTGTCGAGCTGCGATTCCAGGTTGGCTCGCATGGTGCTTTCGATGGCACTACGCACCGCGAAGCCGACAATAGACAAGACAACAACCGCGATGATCGGCCAAAGCCAGATTTGCTTGCGCAGAAACAACTTGGTCCGCGAGATCGTGCGGCCCACGGTGCTCGTGGCGAACGTCATGTGCGGTCCGCGCTGCTCGCGTCCGTTGAGTGTTTTATCGAACCAAGTCAGAGGGTTGAGTTTCATACGAAGCCAAAGTAAAAGATCCGCCAATTGCAGCCGCCAAATCTCCAGTATAATTGCCGCTTGAGGCCGCTGCGCAAGTGGTTTTTTCAGCGATTTCCAGCCAATAGTTATGATGCGTAAGTCATTTCCAGGTCCAACTCCACGTCGGTGAGCTGGTGGTCGGCAAATCGCTTGCGAATTTGGATGAAATCCTGCTCGGCACTCAAAAAGGCCGTCACGACGTTGGGATCGAAGTGTTTTTCGACGTCCTCGACGATGATGTCGCGAGCCGTTTCGTGGGAATACGCATCCTTATAGACCCGCCGGGAAGTGAGCGCGTCGTACACATCGGCCACTGCAACAATGCGTGCCGCCAGGGGAATATCGGTTCCGCTCAGCCCGTGGGGATAGCCCGCTCCGTCCCAGCGTTCGTGATGGGACAGAGCGATGTCGCGAGCCACTTGCAGGAAGCGAGCCTGCGGATACTTGGCGAGGGCCGTTTCCAAGGTGTCGGCACCAACCTTGGTGTGTGTTTTCATGATCTCAAACTCTTCGGCTGTTAGTCGACCCGGTTTGAGCAGCACTTTATCGGGAATGCTGACTTTGCCCACGTCGTGCAGCGGACTGGTTTGGAAGATCAAGCGGATGAAGTCGGCATCGATCTCGCGCGAGAATTGCGGCATCTTGGCCAACCCTTCGGCCAATCGACGGGAGTAATGTTGCACGCGCTCCAGATGACAGCCTGTTTCACGGTCGCGCGATTCGGCCAGCTTCGCCATCGCGAAGATGACCATCTCGCGCGTTTCGAGCGAAAGCACGCGAATCCCCGCCCGCAAACGTGCCATCAATTCAGCTTGATTGAACGGTTTGATGATGAAATCATCGGCCCCCGCGGTCATGCCCACGACGATTTCGCGTGAACTGCTGTGGCTGGTGAGCAGAATGATATAAACGTAGCCAAAGGAAGCCCGGCGGCGAATCGCTTGGCAGAGGGCCAAGCCGTCCATCTCGGGCATTTCCCAATCGGTGATGACGAGTTGGATATCGCCCCGTCCCAGCGCAAGGAGCGCTTGGCGACCGTTCGAAGCCGATTCGACTTCGTAGCCAGCCGACTCTAGCGCCGTGCGGAGCAATTCCAGGCTGATATCATCATCGTCGACAATCAAGACTTTCATACGTCGCATCCTTGGTGATCGGTACAATTACGGTATCGGCGGCTAGCAAACGTTCGATCTCGATTTGGCAAGCATCGAAAACGCTTGTCATGCGCGAGAGCAAATCGTGGCATTGCGTGCGATCGTTGACTTTGGCCGCCTGTTCGACGGCCGAAGCCAAGCTGTAAATATGGTTGGCCGTGACATTGGCCGCCGCACCCTTAAGTGCGTGGGCACTCAGGCCAAGCGAAGCCATGTCGTTGGATTCCAGTGTGGATTGCAATAGCCGATAGTGTTCCGTGGAACGTTCTTGGAACATCTTGAGAATTCGCGTGACGGCAGTCGTGGATCCGCCACAGCGTTCCAAGAGCAGCTCTGGTTCCAGCGTCGGCTGGTCGAGGCCCAATGTTTTTGAAACAGGTGCCGCTGAGTGCTCGATCACCGTTTCTTCGGTGATAGATTCCTCTTCAATGTCCAAGCAACGTCGCAACGCGGCGAGCAGTTCGCGGCGGTCGACGGGCTTGGTCACGTAATCGGTCATCCCGGTGCGCAAGCAGCGTTGGCGGTCGCCATTCACGGCCTGGGCCGTGAGAGCGATGATTGGCAAAGGGTTGCGACGTAGATGGACAAGCTGACCCTTTGATTCCGCCTCGCGAATGCGGCGAGTCGCTTCAAAGCCATCCATTTCCGGCATTTCGCAATCCATCAGCACGGCGTCGAACTCGCCTTGCCGAACGGCTTCCACAGCTTCACGACCATTGTTGGCGAGCGCGGTTGTATATCCCACGGAATGCAGAATCTCGCTGGCAACCAGTTTGTTGACATCGTTGTCGTCGACCACAAGCACTCGGAGATTCTTACCTTGAGAGCGGTTTTCTTGCTCGATCAGAGGAGCATGCGTTGCCGATTGTTCCACTTCGGTTGCACCCAAGGCGAGCATGACCGCATCGAGCAAACGCGATTGACGCACCGGTTTTTGCAGGCAAGTGAGATTGAGCTTTTTGAGTTCGCTAGCTGACATATCTTTGTCCAGCGATGTGAGCATGATCAATCGCGGCTCGCCCAGTGAATTGTCGCCGCGAATCGCGGAGGCGAGTTCCAGGCCATCCATTTCCGGCATCAGCTGGTCAAGCAGCACGACCTGATAAGGCCGACCTTGTCTGGCTGCGTCAGCCATTTTGGCGAGTCCCTCTTGTGCCGAACGGGCTACGGTTGGCAGCATGCCCCAACGTCCCAGGTACTCTTCCAAGATTTGGAGATTCGTATCGTTGTCATCGACCGCTAACGTGCGCAGCCCGGCAAGCAGGGCTGGCATATCAGGATTCTCAGCGGTGACGTCGGCACTGGCGAGTGGAATGGTAAACCAGAAGGTCGATCCCACTCCTTGCTGAGACTCGACGCCGATTTGACCACCCATCAATTCAACTAATTCTTTGCAAATGGCTAAGCCCAAACCCGTGCCGCCATACTTGCGAGTTGTCGATATATCGGCTTGAGTGAAGGAGTTGAACAGTCGTTTGCGCTGGACATCGTTCATGCCAATGCCTGTGTCACGCACCTGAAAGCGGACGTGAGAATGCTGGTCGTCGTTTTCGCTTGCCAGCTCGGTGGTGATCGAAACTTCGCCATGTTCGGTGAACTTCAGCGCGTTGGCCGTCAGGTTCACCAATACTTGGCGCAATCGTTCGGGATCGCCCTTCACGAAACGAGGAATTTGGTGCCCCAGGTGACTGTGGAGTTCCAAACCCTTATCGCTGGCGCGATGGGCGAACATATCGGGAATCGATTCAAGCACTTCATGCAAATCGAAATCAATTTGCTCGAGTTCCAGCTTACCGGCTTCAATTTTCGAGAAATCGAGTACGTCGTTAATAATGCTGAGCAAGGCATCGGCCGATGATTTTGCCAGCTCGGAATAACGACGCTGCTGGTCTGACAGCGAAGTCGTGAACAACAAATCGAGCATGCCGATCACGCCGTTGAGCGGAGTGCGGATTTCGTGACTCATGTTGGCGAGAAACTGGCTTTTCGCACGGCAGGCTGCTTCGGCTTGTTCCTTTTCGCGAATGAGACGTTCGGATCGCTTGCGCTCTGTGATATCTTCGACGGTTCCTTCGTAATACTGCAAGTTCCCCGCGGCATCACGTTGAGCACGAGCGTTTTCCGAAATCCAAATGACTTTGCCGTCGCGGCGACGGATCTGAGACTCGAAGTCGGTAATAACGTCGTTCTGTTCGAGCAATTCGGCAAACTGTCGGCGACGCAGGGGATCTATGTACAATTGATTGGCTATGTCGGAGATCGAAGCTTGCAACTCTTCCGTCGTTTCATAGCCATAAATCCGTGCCAGCGCCGGATTGACCGACAAATAATGGCCTTGAGGGGTGGTTTGAAAAATCCCTTCCACGGCGTTCTCAAAGATGCTTCGCCATTTGGCTTCGGCATATTCGCGGTTTTCGATTTCTCCACGAACTTTGTCGAGCACGAGATTGTATTCCGCGGCGATCTGGCCAACTTCGGTGTGTGGCTCGACGTGAACTTCTTGTGCAAAGTTGCCATCCGAACGATGACGATGCATTTCGGAAAGCAAGTCCAAGAGTTCCGTACTTGCACCATGTTCGGAAATGTTGAGGCCGATGCGTTCGTCTTCTTCGCAAACGCGGAGGTTGAACAACTTGTGACCGACGTACATCACGACAAAGCTGCCGCCGAAGGCCCATAAGAAGCAGGCCGACACGCCTTCGAGTTGAATCGTGAATTGGTCCCAGCGACTGAGCCCGGTGCCGAATTTTGCAGTGTCGGCAAATAGCGCTACAGCCAATGTGCCCCAAACCCCGGCCCCGGCATGGACTGGAAATGCTCCGATCACGTCGTCGATTTTGAGTTTCGGCAGCAAATAAGTGAGTCCGCTACAAATCAATCCACCGATGGCGCCGATCAGTGCTGCCGACAAGGGCGACATGATGTGGCACGAAGCGGTAATTGCAACCAAACCGGCGACCGTGCCATTGAGCACGTGACCCACGTCCGGTTTTCGTTCAATGGCCCAAGCTAAGACTAACGCAGCTATTGCGCCGAATGCCGCGGCAATGTTGGTGTTCACAAGAATCAGCGGAATCGAATCGGTGATCGCCAGCGTGCTGCCGCCGTTAAAGCCGAACCACCCAAACCACAGCAGGAACACGCCCAGAGTGGCCATCGGCAGGTTGTGTCCTTGAATCTTGGGGGCTGTCGGATCGAAGCGACCAATCCGCGGGCCGATAACTAGGACCGCAGCCAAGGCCACCCAACCCCCAATCGAATGGACGACCGTCGAGCCAGCGAAATCGATAAACCCTCGGCTGTTGAGCCAGCCCGTGGCTTGGCCATTAAGCGCACCATTCCACGCCCAGTGGCCGAAGATGGGATAAATCAATCCGGAGACAAAGAAGCTGACCACCAAATAAGCACGAAAACGCATCCGCTCGGCGACGGCACCGGAAATAATCGTCGTGGCCGTGCCGCAGAAAACCATTTGGAACAAGAAAAAGGCTAGCATCCAAGGGCTAGCCGTCTCATCGAAGAAAAACAGATCCGTTCCGATCCAACCATCTTTCGTGGCTCCAAACATGAGTCCGAAGCCAAAGATCCAGAAGACGGCCGATGCCACGCAGAAGTCGACCAAGTTTTTGATGGCGACATTAATACTGTTCTTGGCGCGGGACATGCCGCTTTCCAAAAAGCAGAATCCACCCTGCATGAGCATAACGAGAGCGGCGCACAGCAACATCCAGGTGATGTTGAGCAATTGAGGGTCGTGAGGCATGGAGTTTCTTGGTTGTTAATGGCTGTTCTTACTAGGGTCATCCGCCTCACGACCCGGCCGAAGAACAACAAGTGCAGAGTTTTCTCGCAGGTTTGCACTGAATCCTGCTAACCAAGAAATCTAGGTTGCCTAGAAGAGGGGGATGTGAAAGCGCCATAAAAATTGACGGTTCACCGAAAATTTATGATCCGCTCCAGGCGGTCAATTGTCGGCCTGTGACGGTTGTGCGGGGAGGGCAGGCGACAAGCTAGACACAAAGTCGTGTCATCTAGCCGACTTAACGCCGAGTCGAGGCAACTTTCTCCAGAGAGAAGTCGAGATTGTCTTGATCGTCGTTGATTTCGACTTCAAGTTTGCTTTCGTCATTGTAGGCCGAGGGGATGTACTGCTCCATCAAGTCAGCGGGGGGACTGGTTCCTTCGCCAGCGTTCTTCTTGCCGCTGGGACGCATTGCGATGATCTCGACGCGATATTTTCCTGCGGTGGGTCCTTCGTGGCTGGCAATGGAATAGCGGCCAGCAACGATAGGTCCACCAGAAGCTTTGCCCGTGGCCGAATCGAGCGGAGAGAAAATGATGTCGCCGTTTTCGACGGGCTGGCCGTCGTAGGAAATCGCGCCACTCAATTCATAGCGTTCAGGTCCGCCGCTGCCACAACCGAGCAGGGTCAAAAGCATGAGTACAGACCAGCATCGAAACTTCTGAAAGTTCATGCGATAAATCTTTTAGAGCGTCGATGAGTTCACGACTTCACCACCGTCAGCAGTACCCATGGCTCGCCAGACGATAACGTCGACATCGTCAGAAACAAATCGAACAGCAGCATCGGCCATTGCGACGTTTACACCTGCTGTATGATATCCACGAGCGAATTGCTGCCATTTCCCTTCCCAAGTTCCGGGCGATGATGCATTGCATGGCGAAATCTCGCGAGGAAGACCGAGACGATCACACCAACGGGTGTAATCAATGATTAGGCGATCGCCGTTATCAGGGTTGCGTGCGTCGAAAGCCACGTTGGGTTGCCAGTCGTGCATGTAGAGGGCAGCCGGACCAAAATGCATTGCGCCACGCGTATCAGGTTGCGCACCGTTTGGAACCAGTCGTAGCTCACTCACAGCTGCGGTGTTACTCGTGCCATCGGTGATCGATTCAAAGCGACGACCTTCGAAGTTGCCTTTTACAGGGACATTATCGGGCAGGTTCGTGCGGGGGATGCTGCCAACTACAAATGTTCCCAGCGCAGTCATGTTTACTGGGTCACCGATTCGAAGTGATAAAGGGTTCGCATTGGGATTACTATTGCGGTAGTTTTCCCAATCTTTAAGTGCAAGATTAGGCGTCAGATCCTCCGCCCAATAAAATCCCATTCCTGCATTGCCAACGTAGTTGCCTCGTGCTCCATAGAAACTATTGACGATTCCAATTGAAGAAGGCTGATTGATTTCTGAGGGGCATGTAAACAATGAAAGTGGTTGATGGTGCGAGGTATCGCCATTGGCGTCGCGTGCTTCAAGACGTATGTTCCAATTGGTTTGGCCGAAAGCATTATTCTCTTCGATATAGGGCATGATGAGCGTTACCCAGCTAAACAAAGTTTTAATCTGTTGGTTGGCAGGTGGTATTGAGGGATCTCCTTCACGGACCTCGGCGGGAGGCAGAGTCTTCCGCGCACTCGCATAGTTATGAATCGCCAAGCCAATATTGTGCAGGTTATTCACGCACTGGCTGCGGCGGGCGGCTTCGCGGGCGGCTTGGATGGCCGGTAGCAACAACGCGACCAGCACGCCGATAATGGCGATCACGACCAGCAGTTCGACCAGAGTAAATGCTCGCCCAGAGGAAAATGAGCTACAGGAAAACGAGCCAATAGACCGACGGCGCATCACATGTCTCCTGAGAAACTGTGGAGGGATGTTTAGACGAATTGTTGTCTCCCTCTGGCCGCCAGGAGTCGATTGTAGACAGCGGATTGGCTCTCTGCCAAGCCGATTTCAATGTTGTTTTTAAGTTCTGATGTCTTTGCTGCTGGCTAAGAATCGCTAGCGACGGCCAATTGCGGAAAATGGCAGAAAAAATTTCCTTAAATGTTGGGAGATTCCTTCGCGGTTCTGGCGTCCTTTGGCTACACTGCATGGTGATTCAGAGAGCGGCACTCGGAGAATCCACAGGGATTCTCTACTCCCGGGCAAGAGTTGTAAGAGAAGCGGGCATCGATCTTTCTCATACATCTTTGGAGAGTGTCTAATGAAACGATTCGCTTGTTTGGCCGCCGTCGCCGCGGCATTCTCATGCGCTCAATTGACTCATGCCGCATTAATTGCAGAGTTCTTGTTCAATGAGCCTGTCAATAGTCCGATTACTTCGGCTATTAATACTGTTCCGGGGGGAGCCACCTGGGCCGATGATGTGCAAGGGGACCTGAGTGGTGCCCTAACCAATGGAAGCGGCCAATATAGCTTAGCTGGTAAGAGCAATAATGAACTCGGCACAGCGCACCTCAATAATTCGCCGGACATCACCTCCGGTGTCATCTACGGTGTGATGGATCTGACTTGGGATTTTGATGCCGCTTCGCTCAACACGGCGGAAAACGAAGAAATTCGCTTGACCATCATTAACTTGAACACGGCTGGTTCAAGTTCCGTCACCGCAGAGTTTGCGATCATTCGTCAAGATAACAATGTGCTTGAATTCTCAGGGGCAGCCATCGGTACTGGCTCATCGAATATTGCTGCAGTACCTTTGAGCAACACCCAGAGTACTAAGTTTATTGGCGTCGTTGGCGTGAACCTCGACACGAATGTTTACTCAGTATACTTCTCCGATGATGCCGGCAGTTCATTTACGTCACTTGTAGGCGGAACAATCGATGCCGCGCGTATTGGGGCTCAGCTGCGCATGGTGTTGAATAATGATCTATCGCAGGACGATATACTGATCGATCGCGTGGCCCTTTATACGCACAATCCGTATAGCGGCTTGATCGCAGGTGTTCCCGAGCCTTCCACGGCAGCCTTGGTGGCATTGGCTGTATTCACAGTCGTGGGATCGCGCCGCAAAGTCTAGAGTCGGTTCTTCTAGTTTATTACAGGAATGTGCGGAACCTTGCTATCGTGGCGAGGCTCCGCACTTACTTTCCGAGTCGTTCATGATATCGCGTCTACTCTTTGGGTTAGCGGTTATTGGTCTGTTTCAATCGCCGATTTTGTTCGGACAGCAGCAGATCGAAGCCAGCAAATACGCCGTGGCGAGTGGCCATCCTACCGCGACGGCGATTGGGCTCGAAGTTTTGCGCGACGGCGGCAACGTGATCGATGCAGCAATTGCCACCTCGCTTGCCGTGGGAGTGGCGGAACCTTACGGTTCGGGCCTCGGTGGCAAGATTATCTTGCTCTATCGCGAGGCTTCGACCGGCAAAGTGTATTCCATCGTCGGATTATGCACTTCGCCCGCGGAGATGGATGCTGAAGAGTTTGCCGAGCTGCCGACTTCGCAGCGTGAATTGGGTTACATGGCCGTGGGAATTCCCGGGCTCGTGGCAGGCTTGGATGAAGCCTACCAGCGGTGGGGTTCCAAACCTTGGAAGGAACTGGTCGAACCTGCCGCGGAACTGGCTGAGGCGGGGATCATCATCGATGAGACGATGCAAGGTCTCTACAAAAGCCATGTACGCGATTTGCAGGCCGATGAAGAAGCAGCGGCCTTGTATCTCTATCAAAACGCGCTACCCCCGGTTGGCGCTCGACTGAAAAATGCCGACTTGGCGGCGACGCTGCATGATATCGCCGAGAACGGTGCGAGTTCGTTTTACACGGGTCCCACGGCACGACAAATAGTCAAGGCGGCTCGCGCTGATGGTTCAGCGATGACAATGGAGGATTGGGAAACGTATGAAGCGGAAGTCGGCGAGGCGCTCGCCATCGATTACCGTGGTAATCGTGTTTATTCGTGCCCACCACCGCTCACGGGTGGCACCACTGTACTCGCAACGCTTAAAGCCTTCGAGCAAATGCCTCACCTTGATGCTTCGGCCACACCCGTGCAATATGCCAACCAAATGGGCCGCGTGATGCTCGGTTTGTATCCGCTGGTGCAGGCCAGAATTGGCGACGGGCCCAATTCGCTCACTGATGCACAAGAAATGATTAGCCAAGGCGCAGCCAAGCAGATGGTGGCTGTTGCTAAAAAGATTGATCCGCGAAATCCCTATCCACGCAAAGAAGTTGAAGCTGCTGCCGATGGACTGCCCACGGCGAGCACGACACACTTGGTGGTGGCCGACGCGGCAGGGAATATGGTCAGCCTCACGCAGTCGTTGAGCCTGCATTTCGGCGCTGCGGTAGTGGCACCCGGTACGGGGTTTTTGCTGAACGATAGCTTAAGTAACTTTTCGGTCCACGATCCTGCGAACATCAATTATGTGGCGCCCAACAAACGGGCTCGCAGCACGATCGCGCCGATTATCGTCACGTGCGACGAAAAGCCTTTGCTGACACTTGGTATTCCCGGTGGGCAGCGGATCCCTACGACAACGATTCAATTACTATGGCAGCTTTTCGATCAAGAGAAGAGTTTGCACGATACGTTCGCTGCGTCGCGATTTCATTTGATGCGCCCGGTGACTTCCAAGCAGCCGTTCAATCGCCTGGAATTTGAAGCCGACGCCCCCGCGGCGTGGGATGACGAACTGAAATCTCTCAATTGGCGAGTGAAACGCTATCCGCGCAACGGCACCTATTTTGGCGGCGGGAATGGCATTCAGTATTCCGCCGACGGATCGTTGATTGGCGTGGCCGACCCCCGCCGTACCAACTTTGTTGCTGGTGACTAGCAGGATTGATAACAACAAGATTTGACACCACGATGCTAAGTTTGTGTTTTATTTTTAAGATGACGAAAAGTCTGCAAATCGCGGTCGTGGTTTGCTGCGCTTACGTGCTATGCATTTCCAGTACTTGGGGCGCGATCGTCCTCGACGGCGATTTCGATTCCGGCAGTCTCGACGAAGCCAATTCTTCGGTGTCCGGCAATTTGGTGATGCTTGCCGGACGCGATAACTACAACACGGGCGATTGGAAGTGGCTTTACTTCAGCGCGGATGGCGTGAGTGGTCAGCAAGTCACTTTCCGTATCGGCGATAATTTCGATACTGGTGGGGCGAGTTTGCTGGGCCACAAGATGGTTTACAGCTACGATCAAGAGAATTGGTTTTTCTTCGAGAATAACACCCGCAATGCCGCGCTCGATCGCTTCACGTTTTCTAACAACAATCCATTTGCTCAAGATCGCGTGTATGTGGCGTATGGCTTGCCGTATCCGGAAAGCCGTGTTGATTCGCACACGGCGAGTTTGGTTGCCAGCCCCTGGGTCAGCCCAACTTTATCTGGTGATGCCAATCTGGTTATTGGTCAATCGCCAGGGGGTGTGGATGATTTGGGTCGAGTGATTGCTCCCCAAGATATGTATGGCTACAAAATCACCGATCCCAACGGCGGTGCCATCGAGAAAAAGAAAGTTGTGCTCTTAGGCGGCGTCCACGCGAACGAAACTCTGGGAAACTTCACTCTCGAAGGTTTGGTCGACTTTCTTGTCAGCGATGATGCCGAAGCCGCGATATTGCGCAAGTATGCGGAATTTTATGTTTATCCCATGGCCAACCCCGATGGCCGCCTCGCTGGCTACAATCGCAGCACGGTGCAACACGAGGATCTCGACCCTAACCGGTATTGGATTCCTCCCAATTACAACAACTTAGACGATATCGAGGTCGTGGGTGACTCGGTTCGCGCGGATACAGGTGTGGACGTGGATTATTTGGTCGACTTTCATTCGACCGTCAACGGCAAGACGGGTCACTACGGCTTTATCCTGCCGGAGTATCAGGCCGATCCGTTTTGGCAGAATGTTATTCAAGTGGAACCAAGCATTGATACCAATAATGCGTCGCTCGTAGACGATACGGGGGCAAAGTTTGGGAGGGATTATCTCAATGCTGAGTTCTCCGCGACATTTGAAACGCAGTTTTTGCCTGACGAGAATATCGACCGCTTCTTGACGTTGGGACGAAACTTCGGCTTGGCGTTTCAACAAACTTTCTATGAATTCTCCGACTTGAATTTTGACGGCGTGCTCGATCCTTTGGATTGGCAAGCATTTCTTCTCGGAGCGGAAGCCGATTTGTCGGCACTTTCGCCCATCGATGCCTACGAAGCTGGTGACCTCAACGGCGACGGCACGAATGACCTGGAAGACTTTGGATTGTTCAAAGACAACTACATCCAAGTCAACGGCTTGCTAGCCTTTCAATCGCTCTTTGTTGCCGTGCCAGAGCCAAGTTCAGCCGCATTGCTGTTGGTCACAGGTATTTTGATTTCCACACGCTATTATCGCTCAACATCTACTTGTTTGACGGGGACTTACTCATGACAAGGATCATTTCTTATTTAGTGGTCGCTCTAGCGATGCTCGCTTTTGGTTCGCCCGATATGCCATCTACTTACGCCGTTGATTTACATGCGTTTGAATTCAACGAGGGGAGCGGCTTTTTCCTTTCAGAAACTTTTGACTCGGGTAATCCCGGTGGACAGGCGTGGGTGGAATCTAATCTGCTGACCGACTCAGAAACCAACGGCAGCGGTAGCTTCCGCATTACGAAGTTTAACGACGACCAAGCCGACAACTATTTGCAGATTGATAATATCACTTCTTCAACCGTAGGTAGCCGCTATATCGTCGTTCGCATGTCGGGCTGGAATTTTGTGGATAGCGTCGTTGGCCAGGGGGAAGAAATCCGCTTTGACTTCTTGGACAGCGACACGGGTACGAGTGGCTCTGCCGTCACTTCCCAAGTTCGCATCGACCGCAACACCGACAACGGCAATATCGAACTGCGCGGCACAGCCATTGGCGTGGGCTCGACCGATATTGCGAGTCGAGCAACGCTTAACACGACACAGACCGCCCCATTCACGATGGTGTTGGAACTTGATAAGAAGTCGAACACCTACGAGGTATTTTACAAGGACGGCACAAACCCAGCACAAGCCTTGGGTGCCGCGCCAATTTCAGCGGCTCGCAATGGCAACAGCATTCGTTTTACGGTCAACAATAATTTTGGCAGCGATATCACGGAGTTTTTTGCCATCGACCGCTTCGCCTTGACCGACACGAATCCGCTGACCGATTTGATGACGCTCGAAGTGAATCGGATCACTGGCGAGATGAAACTTAAGAACACGACCGGTTCCGCTTTAAGTGGTTTGCGATCTTACTCGCTGACTTCCGCATCAGGTGCGCTCACGGCTGCGAACTGGCGGTCGGTGACAGATTTCTACGATCAAGCTCCCGGCAATGGCAGCGTCGACGTTGATGGTGCGTGGTCTAAGACATCGACTTCCGCTACCGATTTGAGTGAAGGCGTTATCGGTGGTAATGGCGGCAATTTATCTATCAATCAAGAAGTCATTCTTAGTTCGGGCACTGGTCCCTGGCTGCGTGGCATCTACGAAGATTTGGAAATGGTGCTCAACTTCGACGGCGGCATCACTCGCAAAGCCAATGTCAACTTTGTCGGCAACGGTGGGGAGCGTCTCGATGTGGGCGATCTCAACTTCGATGGCTCGCTCACGGCTGCCGACTGGACAGCCTTCATTGCCGGGGCAGAAATGGATCTGTCGGGTCTGACGTTAGCCCAGCAATACCAAGCCGGTGACCTTAACGGCGACGGTCTCAACGACATTTTTGATTTTGCAATTTTCAAAGATTCTTATGACGCGGTGAACGGATTTGGTGCCTTCAACACGATGTTCGCCGCGATACCTGAGCCTACAAGTCTTGTTCTTCTATCGTTGGGCTGCGTGTTAAGTGGCATGCGCCGTTGCCGTCCTAAGTTTGTCGCACCACGTTTAATCTCTGAGGTGTCTTCCATGAAATCATTGGCTTCGTTTGTTGTGGTGTTAGCAGCTTGTATCGGCGTCAGCTTGAATAACTCCGTAACTGCTAACGCTGCTGTTCTCGAAGATTTTCCGTTTGGGGATTCGAATGGTACGCTCATCGGCGCTGCTGCCAACACCGCTAATCCGGGTAACTTTTGGGACGAAGATCCCACGGATTCGATTAATTCATCTGTTCAAAACGGTGTTTATCGAATTCAACGAAATGATGAGGAGGCTGCCACCAATTATTTGGATATCGAAAATATCACTTCGGGCAAGGCTTGGCTTGTTGCGGATATTGCTGGTTGGAATTTTACTCCGACACTAGGTGTTGGTGAGGTGTTTGAAGAGTTTCGACTTGCTTTTCTACAAAACGATCCTCCAGCGCAGGGCAATTCGACGCTGACAGCTCAGTTTGCTATCCAGAGAAACCAAACAACTAATGTTATTGAGCTCATCGGCAATCGCGCCGGTGGGGGTGCAAATATTGCTCAGACCCTTAATTTAACACACAGCAGAAATACACCATTTAGCGTTGCCCTGGAAATTGATGAGGATAATAACAGTTATTCGATCTATTACAAGGATGATACCAATCCTTACACTTTTCTGGGTTCGGCTGCGCACGATAGCGCTCGAGATGGTAATTCAATTCGTATGTTCATCAACAACAACTTTGGCGGTACAGGCGAGTTTTTTGACCTCAGCCGCGTTTATCTTACCGACACCGACCCCACGAATGTTTCCAATGATCGTATGACGTTGCAGGTCAATACCGTGACGGGCGAGTTGAAGTTAATCAACGATACTGCATCTACGTTCGACATCGATGCCTATACGATCACCAGCGCAACACTCGCTGGCGATCTCAAGCCGTTGACTTGGAACAGCCTGAGCGACCAAGTCCCACTGATTGATCCCGTGGATGGACCCGATGGTGACTCGACCTTGGGCAACGGCACGGGCGAAACTTGGGACGAAGCTCCCGGCAGCAGCAGCAAAGTCTTGGCCGAACGCTTTTTGCTGGGAAGTTCCGTGTTCACACCGGGACGTGACGAAACACTCGGCTTGGCGTTCCAAGTCGGTGGAGACACAAATGCACTTACATTCCAATATCGCAACGCCGACACCGGAGCCATTCAAACAGGATTGATTGATTTGATTGCCACCGGGCCCAATGGTGATTTCGATGGCGATGGCGACGTCGATGGCCGCGATTTTCTGCGTTGGCAACGGGGCGGCTCGCCTGCGCCATTCAGTTCAACAGACCTTGCTGCCTGGCAAAATGCTTATGGAGTGGGGCCGTTGTCGTCGCTTGAGGCAGTACCCGAGCCCACCGCACTTACGCTTGTGCTTTCACTTGCAATGGGCTTGGTTGCGGTGCGACGTAATCGAGTATCGTAAAAATTTTGAACAAACCGGCCGCACTGTTGGCTTTGCATGGACAAGAAGTTATAGATCTCGACCATCGTCGAAGTGCGTTATTGCACCGTAGCCAAGGTGTGACGTTTCGTGCCATAATTGCCAAGCTACACTATTGGGTGTAAGTGCTGTTAGGTGAGCCGCTCATATAGCGGTCTTGCGATACTCTGTCCGTTACTTTTGGCTTGGCAATATGAATAACGTCCCGGATCCGTTGTTATCTGGTAAAGAACTTCCCACGTTCAAGTTCGCGCTCGAAAAGTCGGTGGGAAAAGTTATCGGCAACAGCTATGGCAAGGAGGCAACCGTCGAACAGTTGCCAATTTCCAAAGGGATTGCCGGTGTTTCGATGCAAATCGAGCCGGGTGCGATGCGCGAGTTGCATTGGCACGCTACCGCCGCGGAATGGGCTTTTGTTCTTTCGGGACGCGTGCGGACGACGGTGATCGATCCCCATGGTTTTGCTGAAACGAACGACTTCGATCCCGGTGATGTCTGGTATTTCCCACGCGGGTATGGCCACGTGCTGGAATGCTTGGGCAACGAGCCATGCCGTTTTATTTTGATTTTCGACAACGGTTATTTTTCTGAGTTTGGCACGTTCAGCATTACCGATTGGTTGGGCCATGCCCCGCGTGAGTTGTTGGCCAAGAATTTTGGGTTGCCGTCGTCGTCGTTCGAGAATTTTCCGAACGAAGAAGTTTATTTTGCTCAAGGCAAAGTGCCAGCCGAAGAACCAGTCACGCCGCTGCAAGGGTGGCAGCCTCCGCCACAAACGCACAAGTATGAATTGCTCAAGCAACCGCCGTTCAGAACCTTCGCCGGTGGACGCGAATGGCGGGTCGATTCCTCGCGATTTGAAGTTTCAACCACCATCACGGGCGTAGTTCTCGAACTTGAACCGGGCGCGATGCGCGAATTGCATTGGCATCCTACGGCCGATGAATGGCATTACGTGATCGAAGGGCAAATCAGCGTCACCATGTTTGGCTCACACGGCCGTTTTCGCGCGGAAACTCTCGATCAGGGCGATGTTGGTTACATCCCACAAGGCTTTGGGCATTCGATTGAAAATATCGGCGACAAAACATGTCGCATCCTGATCGGCTTGAACACCGGTGTGTACGCGGCTATCGACCTCTCGCAGTGGATTGCTGGAAATCCTTCGGATATTCTGGCGACGAATTTCAGCCAACCCGCGAGCCTGTTCGAGAAGTTCCCGCGCAAGCAAGTTTTCATCGCCGAGGGAAAACAGAAAGACTAAGACCCGCGCCGCGTCTCCAGAAAACCCACGATCAAGTCCAGTTCTGCCGATGTGATCGTCCCGGCAAACGCAGGCATGTTGTAGCCGCCGTTGTTGATGCGGATGATCAAGTCGTCGCGCGTGAGCAGGCGGCCGATCTTGGATAATTCTGGCCCGCGATGTCCGCCGTAGCCGTCGATGTCGTGGCAGTAGAGACATCCTTTCGAGTGAACGAGTGCGGCCCCTTCGGCGATCGGGCCGCTTTCCGCTCCAACGATTTTTGCAGGCAAGGGGGGAACGCCAAAATCGGGTGACCAAGGCTCGTAATAGGCGTAGATCGTCAGCACGACAAAGGCTGTGAAGGCGGCAATCACAACACCCAAAGCCCAGGGACGTTTGCTCGGTGCGCGATCCCCTTTATTGGAAATGAGTGGCAAGCAGAACAGCGTTAGGAATGCTACTACCGGCAAGCCAAGAATCACCCAAGTTTCCAAGCCAGGTGGAAGCAGCGAGAGCGTTGCGAAGTACCACCAGAAATACCAATCGGGCATGGGGTTGGCCTGAATGCTGCTGGGGTCGGGAGAACTCGTGAGGGCAGGGGGGCCAATCAACAGCGCACACCCGACAATGATGGCAACGACAAATGCCGAGAAGACTGCGTCCCTCCAAATCGCATGGGGCCAAAAGGACACACCGGTGCGGCTGAGTCGTTCTTCGTAATCCTGTTTGTAGGTCGCCGGATCGACGGGTTGTTCGGGGTTCGGCATTTCCGACACGCCGTGCCGCAGCAGTAATAACAGATGCAAAGCAATGCCGGCGAAAATCACGCCGGGTACGATGAAGACGTGCATGACGAAGAATCGGCTCAGCGTTGAACCGCCGACGGTATCGCCACCCAAAATAAAGTGCGCAATCTGCGGTCCAACAATCGGTGCGCGACCCGCCATTTCAGCGCCAACGACAACCGACCAAACACCATTGGCATCCCATCGCAAGAGCTGGCCAGTGAAGCCCATTCCTAGCACGACAAAAAGCAGCACGACGCCGCTCATCCAGTTCAATTCGCGTGGATACTTATACGTTGCGTGCAAATAAACTTGCACGAGGTGAATTACCGCGAGCATAATCATCGCCGACGCGCCGTAGTAGTGCATGCCGCGGAGCAGATTACCGAACGGCGCTTGCTCGGTGATGTATTTTAAACTTTCGTAAGCCTCGTCACCTCCTGGGACATAAGACATAGCCAGGCAAATGCCGGTGAGGACTTGCACGATAAACGCCGTGAGCGTCGCGCTGCCAAAGACATACCACCAACGGGCATCCCGCGGGACAACGTGCGTAAGGAGCGGGACGACGTAATCTGAGAATCCCGCGCGATCGTCAAACGAGCGCCAAATGTTTTTCAGTTTCTTAACGAACATGTTGTTAGGTCGAGGCGATGGTTGCGATTGTTTGAGACGGTCACAAATTTATACGGGTGTTGTCGTAAGTGGCACGGGGCCGGTTTCAATTTCCACCTGCTCGCCACGCACACGCACCGAATAGCGATGCAAAGGTTTCGGTGGAGGGCCGCCCGCTACGGTCCCATTTTCGTAATAAACCCCGCCGTGACAGGGACACATAAACAACTTGGCGTCGGCAATCCACCGGACGGGACAACCAAGATGCCGGCAATTGATGGAGAAGGCGATGAACTCATTGTCTGAAACACGTCGTAACCACGCACCCGTTCGAGCGGTGACACCGGCCCAAGGCTCGGGTGACGGATCTTCAAATTCCACGAGGACGGTCTCGCCGAGTTTGAAAGATTCCAGTTTGCCGACAGCCCGCCATTTGCGAGGCTTCTTTCCAAACACGGGGGCAAGAATAAATGACAAGCCGGGCACCGCGATCGCCAACCCAATCAATCCCGAGAGAAATAACGTCAGACGAGCAAAGAACGTGCGCCGATGATCCTCATGAGGCGTCGGGTTTGGAGCGTTGCAGTCAGTCATGTGTTGCTCTCCTGCGAGTGCATGATGTCGCGAATCCACGCGCCTAGTGCAGCTATCGCCAAAGCGGCCCCTAACAGCGACATGCTCCAGTGAGTCAACAATCCCCATGCTGTCATGGTGATGCCCATCGCCAATGCGGCGGGCGCATAGGTGGGTCTCACGACGGCTTCGTCTTCCAGAGCCGAGCAATCAACGATTGTCGAATCGATTTCCGTCATAGTTGTGATCCTGCTTGTACTGGTCGTTGAGGGAGCAGCGAGAGGCGATCGTCCATCGTTGAATACCACCGAGACAATAGGAACAAAATCACACTCAGATAAAGCATACAGGGAGGCACCCACATCAATAGCCCGCCCAGATGTTGATCGACCGTGGGAGTGAGGCCCAGGTCATACAGGTGACCGACGATGTTGATGCGATCGGTGGGATTCGTGAAGGCAGGGCAAACGCTGATGGTGGTAAACGTGATGTACACTCCCAGCAGCGTGCAGCCGAGACATGCGGAGAACAAATAAACGATACCCGCTAAGGGGTCGAGTCGCTGCTCCTGCCTGGGAGAGAAAACTGGCCACCAAAACGCCAAGCCGGCAGCGACCAGCGAGGCGTCTCTTAGTAACCCGATGCCCGTACTTTCGGTGGCCGCACTGCAGAGGCTGGGGATATGCCACAGCCACATCGCTCCGATACCGCAGATCCAACCGATGATCGGAGTGGCGTTGCCGCGAAGTATGCCAGAAGTTCGCAACCGCTGAAACCGCTCTGAGGGAAGGCTTATGAGGATTAATAATGGCACGAGCAGCAGCAAAACCAAATGCTGCACCATGTGGGCGCTGAACAGGTAGCCATCAGCCAACACTCCGACCGGTGAGATAAACACGAGCACGATTAACGCAATCGCCGACAAGATCGCGAGCATGCGTTTTACGTTGATTGGCCGAAACAGCAGCATGTAATTTATCATCATCACAGCTGCGACAATCCATACGGGGGAATTCAGATTCCATAGTTCGGCCCTGAGCATGACTATAGAACTCCTAAATAAATGATCGAGAAGACAACGATCCACACCACGTCGACAAAGTGCCAGTAGATGCCGACGGCTTGCACTGGCGCATGCCATCGTGGTGTGAGAATCTTCTGTTGCCCAAAGATCCAAAAGATACTCAATGCCACCAGCCCACCGAACACGTGTAGAGCGTGAAAACTGGTGACTGTGAAAAATGTTGAGGCAAACAAGTTGCGGTCGATGGTAATGTTATTGGCTAGCAAGCCTTTGTATTCAATCGCCTGCCCCGCGAGGAAGATGACACCAAGGATAATCGTTACGCCAAGCGAAGTGAGGAAACGTATCCTACTTCCTGCCCGCAGACCTTGCTCGGCAAGCCAAAAGGTTGCACTGCTGGCGAGCAGAAACACCGTGAAAGCCGCGGTTCTTGGCACGTTCAGTGCTGTTGTCGCGGTAGGTCCCTGTTGGTCAGTTTGCGAGTTGAAGATCACATAACTTGCCAGCAATAAGACGAAGAATATCGCTTCGGAAACAACAAATAACCAAGCAAAGGTTTTGGCCTTGGTGGGACGGGAAAGCGTGTCTTCAGGTGTCGAGGAAAATTTCCAGTCGGCAAGTTCTGGGTTATCGAGATCCCACAACGGCCGCCGGCTTTTGATTTCGGGTAAGCTCGAAAAATTCTCAGGAGGTGGCGGCGATGTGGTTGCCCATTCCAATGTGTAGGCATTCCAGGGATTGTTGCCTGCGGGGCTACCGTGCTGCAAACTGCGAATGATGTTCCACAGCAGTACGAGCGTGCCCGCGATCATAAAAACGACTGATGCAGAGGAGACAGCATTGAGCAGTCCCCAACCGGGGAGATCAGCATACGTATAAACGCGGCGCGGCATGCCCATCAAACCGAGCAGATGCTGCACGAAAAACGTACCGTTGAAACCGATCAGCCACAGCCAGAATTGCAGCTTGCCCAATCGTTCGCTGAGCATGCGGCCGGTCATTTTGGGGAACCAATAATAGACCGCCGCGAAGAAAGCGAACACGATGCAACTGATCAAGACATAGTGAAAATGAGCGACGACGAAGTAGGTGTCGGTCAACTGCCAATCGACCGGCACGGAAGCAAACATCACGCCGGTTAAGCCACCAATCACAAACTGAATCAGAAAAGCGATGGCAAACAACATCGCCGTCGTCAGGCGAATCGAACCGCCCCACATCGTGGCCGTCCAGTTGAAGATTTTGATGCCTGTGGGAATTGCAATCAGGAGCGTCATCGCCGCGAAGAAAATTTCAGCCGCCGGTCCCAATCCGACCGCGAACATATGATGAGCCCACACCCCGTAGCTCAAAAGTACAATGGCCACGCTCGAACCGGCTACAAACGCATAGCCGTAAATCGGTTTGCGCGAGAACACGGGTATCACTTCCGAAATGACCGCGAAAGACGGCAAGGCGAAGACATAAACTTCGGGATGACCAAACAGCCAAAAGAAGTGCTGCCATAGAACGGCATTGCCCCCGCGTGCCGGTTCAAAAAACGCTGCGCCCAACGAGCGATCGATGTACAGTAATGCCAGCGCCGAGTTAAGCGGTGGAATCGCGAGCACCACTAACAGCGACTGCATGAGCATGATCCACACATAGAGTGGGACACGTTGCAAACTCATTCCCGGCGCACGCAGGCAAAGGATCGTGGTGATGAGGTTGATCGCCCCGGCAATCGAGCCAACGCCCATCACCGCCAGACCAATGATCCAGTAATCCACCCCCAGCAGTGAGCTATAAGGTTTTGTGGAAAGCGGTGCGTAAGAAAACCAGCCGGCATTCGGGGCCGATCCGGTCAGAAAGCTGAAGTAAAGTAGCACCCCACCGAACGCCAATATCCAGAAGCTCATGGCGTTGAGCCGAGGAAAGGCGACATCTTTGGCGCCGATCATCAGGGGAATCAAATAATTGGCGAAGCCTGTCACAAGTGGCATCCCCACCAGGAACACCATCGTCGTTCCATGCATCGTGAAGAGCTGGTTGAACATTTCGGGCGAGAGAAATGTGTTGTTCGGTATCGCCAACTGAATGCGAATCAGCGTCGCTTCGAGCCCTCCGATGATGAGAAAGATCACGGAGAGCAGCATATACATAATTCCGATCTGCTTGTGATCGACCGACGCAACCCAAGGCAGCAACCTCTCGCGCGGGAGAGTTGTTTCCAAGGCAGCAGTGGATTCAATCGCTTGCGTGGTCAATCGAGAGACTCCAAATACGCTGCCAGCTGTTGGACTTGTTCATCCGAAAGATTGAAGTTGGGCATCTTACAACCCGGTTTGATGGCTTGAGGATTCTTCAACCACCGACGCAGATTGTCTGGTGAGTTTTGCAGCACGCCACCGCCGATTTCTTTGCGACGCGCGATATGCGTGAGATTGGGGCCGATGGTCATGGTCGCGGCCGTGCCATCGATGGTGTGGCAATTGACGCACGTCTGAGAGAAAAACAGCTTTTCGCCCGCCTCTGCGGCTGACTCGGTCACAGATGCCAGCGTGACGTTCTCGTCATGTTGCCATTGAGCGTACTCTTTGGGATCGTGGGCATAGACCGTGAAGTTCATCCACGCGTGTTGGTTGCCACAGAATTCGGCACAGCGACCTTGGTACTCGCCCGGCCGACTTGCTTCGAGCCAGATGAAGTTGTTGCGCCCTGGAATCGCATCGATTTTGCGTCCCAGTTGTGGCACCCAAAACGAGTGAATCACGTCGGCGGATTGGACTTCAACACGGATCTTCTTTCCCACGGGAATATGGATTTCATTCGCCCCTACGCGGCCGGAATGGTTGTAACGAACCTCCCACCACCATTGATGCCCAATGACGATCAATTCCGCGTCAGCTGGGGCATCGTGCGGCGGATGGACTTTGGGGTAAGCATTCATCGTCAGAATCAACTTCATGCTGATGACCCCGATCCACAGCACGATGATGATGGGGCCGACCATCCACAGAATTTCGCGGCGATGGCTGCCGAAGTCCTGCTTCGGCAGATCGACACGTACCCGGCCTCGGATGAGGGCGATCACGATCAGCCCTGTGACGATGATGAAGATTCCCGCCGAGATCCAGAGAACCGCCACGAACAGGTCGAAGATGGCCTGGGCTTCGGGCGATTCGGGCTGAAATACGGGAAACGAGATGTCCACGCACTAAGCTCCTTGGCGAAAAGCACTGACGTTTGAATGGTGAAATCCCCGACAGATTAAAGCACCAACTGTATGACGTGCTCGAAATTGATGCATTGCTGATCCTTGCAACGTTCGACTGTCTTTATAGACAGGTCATGCCCTTGAAAAATGCCTCTCTGGATGGTGCATGACATTATTGTGAAAGATATCTTAGCGAATTCTGGGGGTAAGGCCACTACGATGCGTCGCCAGGTGAGAAATGCTGGCGAAAATGGCGATTCGAAAGAAAGAATAATTCGAGCTGATTGCCAATCAGCGAGTCCATCGTTACTGCGCTGGATAATTGTGACTTCAGTGGGGACTCTCATGCTTAACAGCAAGAGAAAGTTTCGCCAGATATCCTCTGACCACAGGACTTGAGACTCTTTCTAAGAAAATCACTCTGTCGACTCAGAGGGAATCAACAGTGATAAAATCACAGAACCAATTAAAGTTAGACCAACGACCCCCAAAGACGCGAATGTAATCGCCTTTTCGCTCATGTGGAAATATTCTTGTATCGGCGATTCGCCCAACATTTTAAACCCGATGAAGGCCAGGACGATCGCCAATCCATAAGAAAGCAAATAAAAGCGATCGAACATTCGAGCAGCCCTCGCGGTAGGAACGGGAACAATGAGTACGTGCCAAGTTGAAAACAGCTTTGGAGGATGGGTAACGAGTGTCAGGGCTACCTATCGGCTACACATCTTCATCGAGTCATTTTTCGGCAAAAATCCTGTGCAGAATGTCAGTGCCAACGCAATCCAGAAGATCCAAAACGGCGCTTCATGGAAATTATGGAAGTCAACACTATGGGGTTGCAAGGGTGTATTGAAACCCCAATCGATAAGCAGCTTCAAACCGATCAATAACACCAACCAATAGGCGGTCAACTCGAAGCGGGGAAAACGGTCTAACAAGCGAATGAATAGCACCGCTGCGTAGCGCATAAGTACGACTCCCAACATGCCACCCGTAATGATGACCCACAGTTTGGGGTGAACGGAATCCGGGGCATGTCCCGCAGGCGCGGGCCCCACCAGTGCTATAGCCGCCAGAATCGAATCGACGGCGAACGCAATATCAGTTAGCTCAATAACGAACACCGTGGGCCAGAACTTGGCTTTGCCATCGGTGGCCCGCCCATCGAGAAGTTCAGTTGCACGGGGAAGGGGAACTCGTTCTTCAATTTCCACGTCCTCTTGGGCCACCGTGAGTGGTTTGCCCGATACTTCATGAACGAGTACCGGCTCACCACTGGAACCCACAGCGACATCTCCCACATCTTCGTGATGTTCGAACCACAGATGTTTGATCGCCACGAATGCCAGATAACCACCGCCGAGCAGTTTCACGACTCGCCATTGCAGTAAGAAAGTGGCGACACTGATCGCCAGCACGCGAAAGGCGAAGGCACCCAATAAGCCATACGTGAGAGCCTTAGGTTGCAGGCTTTTGGGCAGGCGTTTCGCAAGCAGGCCAAGCACGAGAGCGTTGTCGAGCGACAGCACACCCTCGAGCAGGATGAGCAAGCCGACAATTCCTAAATCACCCCAAACAAACTCTTGACCGAACGGAAGTGTGGAAAACATGGTACCTGGCTATTGCCCCTCTCGTTAAATCGTCTCATCCTCAGTCGCTGGAAATAGGATTGAGAACAAACTAATCATGACCCCGAAGAGTCCCATGACCAAAAAGATTGCTAACAGTGCGATCCCGCTAACACGTAGTGCTTCCATCAACACGGGGTCGTCAAATGACACCGTCGCAAGGGAATGCACACGAAATGACAGCATATTTTCGAACATTGTTCCGCTCCCTAACCAATCAAAGCCAAGATGAGGCCGCCAGCAATCACCGAACCGAGTTGGCCGCCGACGTTACAACTGATGGCGTGCATCAGCAGGTGATTCTGTGGATCCTCGGCGAGGCCCATCTTGTAGACCACGCGACCCGACATCGGAAACGCCGAGATGCCGCATGCGCCGATCATTGGATTAATCTTATGTTTGAGAAATAGGTTAAGGAATTTGGCAAACAGCACACCGCCTGCCGTGTCGAAGACGAAGGCAATAATACCCATACCGAGAATCATGAGTGTGCGCTTATCCAAGAATTCGTCGGACGTCATGACCGCGCCAATCGAGATGCCCAACAAGATGGTCACAATGTTGGCCAACTCATTTTGTGCGCCCTTAGAGAGACGGTCGACAACGCCCGATTCACGCAGCAAGTTGCCGAACATAAGCATGCCAATCAGTGCCGTAGCACTTGGAACAATCAAACCGGCAAGTAATGCGACGACAATCGGAAACAGAATTTTTGTTCGTTGCGAGACGGGGCGAAATCCAGCATTATCCATTCGGATTTTTCGTTCACGCTTTGTTGTGAGCAGTCGAATCACCGGCGGCTGAATGATGGGCACCAACGCCATGTAGGAATAGGCCGCGACGGTGATCGGCCCCAATAAGTGCGGCGCGAAACGATTGGCCACCACGATGGAAGTGGGGCCATCGGCCGCGCCAATGATGCCGATCGAGGCGGATTCCTTCAATGTGAACCCCATCACCACGGCCAAGCAGAGTGTGAAGAAAATGCCGAACTGAGCGGCGGCTCCAAACAGCAGCATCTTGGGATTTTGCAGTAAGGGGCCAAAATCAATCATCGCACCGATAGCGACGAAGATTAAAAGTGGAAAAAGTTCGGTACGGATGCCGAAGTCAAACAGCGTGGTCAGTATGCCTGGCTCTGCGGCCGTTCCAATGGCCGCGGAATAAGGAATGTTTGCCAGGATAGCACCCAGGCCAATCGGCAGGAGCAAAGTGGGTTCATACTCTTTGGCGATTGCCAGCCAGATAATGAGTCCCCCGATACCAAACATCAATACGGCGCCAGGCGTTAAGCCATAAATGCCCTGTAGCAGTTGGTCCATGATTATTAGGGGCTTGTGAGAGCACTGGCTGCTCGTACCTACGCGGTGTTGAACCGTCCTGCACCCGCGTGCTATTGGAAACTTCTTACGGCTCAACGGAATTGGTTCGCAAAGAATGTTCCAATCGCCTAAGGGGAAAATGAAGCGGAATTCTAGCAGTTTCTTGCGAGTAAGTTGCTAGGATGCCCGGGCACAATGCGCTCCTGCGCGCCATATGGATACATAAATCTCACGGTTCAACGGCACTACTATTCTGCGCCGTTCGTCATACTTGCCAGTTGCTGATACATCTTCCAACGCTCGTCGATATCGTGCTGAGCGTTTTCGATCGATTCAGCAGAGCTTGCGGTATGAGCATTCGCGACACCCGCAAAACGCGATTCTGACTTGCAGAATTCAGCAAATGGGACCGTCGGTTTACGGCTATCGAGCTGAAACTCATGCTCTCCCTGAGCTATGCGGCGGGGATCATGGCGATAGAGTGGCCAAAGCCCCGCTTGGACAAGATCTTTCTGATGTGTCATTCCGCAGGCCATGTCGATCCCGTGAGCAATGCACTGGCTGTACGCAAGAATGAGCGACACACCTGGATACGATTCGGCCTCACGCATCGCCTTCAGCGTTTGATTGGGATTGGCTCCCAACGCGACCTGGGCCACATAAACATTGCCATAAGACATGGCGAGCAGGCCGATATCCTTCTTCCGCGTGGATTTGCCACCTGCGGCAAACTTGGCCGTGGCACAGCGTGGGGTCGCCTTCGAAGCTTGCCCCCCCGTGTTGGAATAGACGCCGGTATCCAGCACGAGAATATTGACATCGCGGCCACTCGCCAAGACGTGATCCAATCCTCCGAATCCGATATCGTAGGCCCAGCCATCGCCACCGACAATCCAAACACTACGTCGCACGAGGGAGTCAGCGATGGTGGCCAATTCGCGCGCCGCTGGTTCGTCAAACTCTGCCAGCAACAGTTTTAGCTCGGCCACGTTTCGACGTTGTAAGTCAATGTTGTCGTCATCGGTTTGGTTGGCATGCAAGAGTCGCCCAACGAGTTCACTGTCAATTTTCGAACTCAATTTTGTAAGCAGACTCGTCGCATAGTCGTGTTGTTGATCGACGGCCAAGCGCATTCCCAAACCGAATTCGCCGTTGTCCTCGAATAGGGAATTGCACCAAGCGGGTCCGCGTCCTTCCGCGTTCGTGCTCCAAGGCGTGGTCGGCAAATTGCCTCCAAAGATCGAAGAGCAACCCGTGGCGTTCGCAACGATGACACGGTCACCGAACAGTTGCGACATGAGTTTCAAATAAGGCGTTTCGCCACAGCCGGCGCACGCTCCCGAGAATTCAAAGAGCGGCTGCAAGAGTTGCGAACCCTTGATGGTGTCGGCTTTGACTTCCGCCCGATTGAGTTCAGGCAATCCCAGGAAGAAATCGAAGTTGGCACGTTCCGCCAACAAATGATCGACTTTCGGTTCCATGTTGATGGCTCTATGGCCAGGAATTTCCTTGCTCTTGGCAGGGCAAACGTCGACGCAGACGCGGCAACCCGTGCAGTCATCGGGAGCGACTTGCACCACAAACTGATGGCGTGGGTGATCTTTATCGCGCCACTCGATCGATTGGAAATTCACAGGCGATTCTTTGCCGAGATCTTCACCAAAGGCCTTGATGCGAATCGCCGCATGAGGGCACACCAGGGCACACAAGCCACACTCCGTGCAAAGTGATGAATCCCAAATCGGAATTTCCGCCGCGATGCTTCTTTTCTCGTACCGCGACGTTCCCGTAGGATACGTGCCATCTATGGGCATCGCGCTCACGGGCAGTAAGTCTCCACGTCCCGCGGCAATCGCTGCCGTCACTCGATTAACAAAATCCGATTCCGTTTGAGCGAGCCGAGGCACAGGAAGCTCGTCACCATCGGCGAAAAGAGGAACCTCAACGGCCTGGAGTGAGTTGAGGGCTTCATCGATGACCCCAATATTTTGCTGAACTACATCTTCGCCACGTCGTCCGTAAGACTTCCGAATTGCGTTCTTGATATGTTCGATTGCCTCATCACGAGGTAATAACCCGGCGAGAGCAAAGAAGCAGCATTGCATAGCGGTGTTGATTCGTGCTCCCATGCCAGCTCGCCGGGCCACGCCGTAAGCGTCGACAACGAAAAACTTAAGATGCTTGCTGATAATTTGTTGTTGCACCTCCCGGGGCAGCCTGCCCCAAACTTGGACAGCGGAGTAAGGACTATTGAGCAAAAACGTCGCGCCCTCCGCAGCGACGCCTAGCACGTCCGTAGTCTCCAGAAATTGGAATTGGTGACAGGCCACAAAGTTTGCCTGGCTCACCAAGTACGTCGATGAAATCGGACGGGGACTGAATCGCAAATGCGAAACCGTCATCGACCCCGACTTCTTGGAATCGTAAACAAAGTAACCTTGTGCATAGAGATTCGTATTCTCGCCCAGTATCTTCGCCGAGTTCTTACTGGCCCCGACCGTGCCATCACTACCCAATCCGTAGAACACGGCTCGGAAGACGTCATTCGCCTCGGTAGTCCACTCGGAATCCCAAGCGAGGCTCAGCTCCGTGACGTCGTCATAGATTCCCACGGTGAAATGTTTCTTAGGAGTGGGACGGAGCGCATTCTCAAAAACCGAATCCACCATCGCCGGTGTAAATTCTTTCGACGCGAGTCCGTAACGTCCCCCAACGACTTGGGGGGCCGGCCCGCCTAAGGTTTCCAGCTTCGTGGGCCAGTATTCCGAGATCGCTGCCACAACATCGGTATAGAGCGGCTCGCCTACCGCGCCTGGTTCCTTTGATCGGTCGAGTACAGCTATGCGTTGGACCGTATTAGGCAAGGCTTGTACGAACGACCAGCCAGCAAAGGGTCGATACAGCCGAACCTTGAGCAGTCCGACCTTGTGACCCTCGCTGACTAGGCGCTCGATGGCCTCCTCTGCGGCGCCAGCCCCTGATCCCATCAAGACAATGACGGTTTGTGCATCGGGAGGACCAACGTAATCAAACAAGTGATAGTGTCTGCCGGTCAGATCCGCGAAACGGTTCATTTCGTTCTGCACGAGATGCGGAACGGCATCGTGAAACGGATTGGCCGCCTCGCGTGATTGGAAGAAAACGTCGGGATTTTGTGCTGAGCCTCTCAGGCAGGGATGATCCGGGTTCAACGCCCGCTCACGAAATTTCTTCAAGGCGCCCAAATCGATCATCGACAATAGGTCTGCCTGTGACAGACATTTGATCTTGTTGACTTCGTGAGAAGTGCGGAAGCCGTCAAAAAAGTGAAGGAACGGCACGGAGCACTTCAGCGTGGCGGAGTGAGCCACGAGTGCTAAATCTTGAGCTTCCTGCACGCTGCCGGACGACAACATGGCCCAGCCAGTCCCTCGGACTGCCATCACGTCGCTGTGATCTCCGAAGATGGACAGTGCGTGGGTGGCCACCGTTCGAGCGGCAACATGGAAGACCGATGGCAAGAGCTGTCCCGCGATCTTGTACATCTCGGGAATCATTAGCAGCAAACCTTGGGAGGCAGTGAACGTCGTCGCGAGAGTGCCGAGTTGCAGTGCTCCATGTACCGCTCCCGCGGCACCGGCCTCGCTTTGCATTTCGATGACTTGCGGCACCGCGCCAAAGACATTTGTCCGCCCACTGCTTGACCATTCGTCGGCGAACTCGCCCATCGTCGAAGCGGGAGTAATCGGATAAATCGCGATGACCTCGCTCAACGCGTGGGCGACGGCAGCGACGGCTTCATTGCCATCCACAACGGAGTAACTGTTGGCCAACATGATAGGCTCCCGAGTGTCTTCAATCTTTCGTACCGAGATCATCTGTATAGGCCATCTGCAACACACCGTTCTCGTCGGATTCGTGTTTGCGGAGCTTGGTGACGAGATCTTCCATGCGGTGATTGAGCATCCACCAACACAGCGGCTGTCCCGTGCCACGTCGGGCAAAGCGAAGCATGCCGTCCATCCGCTTGACAAGTTCCGCGTGCTCGCTCATCACTTTGCGAACTTGGCGGCTCAGATGAGGTGCGCGCTCTTCGATAAGTTCGAATAAGCCACTCCGCTCTTCCTTTTGAAAATGAGCGATGAAAAACTTTCGCAGGGATTCAAGTAGCTCAACGACTCTTTCGAGAGTTATCGCCCTGCTCTCGATAAGGCGAGCTAACGTATTGAGTTTTTCGTGCAGCTGATTGTGCTCGCGTTCGGCAATTTCCAGTGCGGACCGCGTACTTACACGTGCGACCATGACAAGGCCCTTGTATTAGTGAAATCGGGGTTACGACGTCCTCTCGACAGTGTTCGCGACGAAAGTTAACGCAAATGAAATGCCGCCAGGGCGTTAGCACATCCCTAGGGAAAAATTCGACCAATTTCAGACATCGGCGGCATTTTCCATGATTTTTGGTGTGCGGCCCTGCACACTCAACCTCTGATAAGGCACACAACAAGTCTGAGATTACTCTCGGCACAGCGTGAAACGGCGTTTCCTGTCATGGAATCCCTGGCCCGCCTTTTGCTGATACTTTCCCTGGCTTAATAGCTTTAGTTAAGAAGGAAGTGTGTGACATGATTGCCAATCTTGAACTCAAGGAATATGCCAAAGAACTTGAATTGCAAGTTTGCCGTCGTTGCGTAGCGAGAGTTAAGAATGCCCCGCCATGCCAGCCCAAAGGAATTGGCTGCGGAGTGGAGCAGCACCTCGAAAAACTTGTGGCCATTTGCAAGTCGGTCGACAGCGCGTTGATCGATCCCTATCTCGATCGGCTGCACGACGAAATCTGTGAGGATTGTGCTAACAAGGAAACTTCGAACTGTCCCTGTCCGTTGAAGTACCTGTTACCACTGGCGGTCGCCGCCGTGGAAACCGTCGAACGGCGCCGGCATATCCTCGGTGAACGTCTCGCACGAAAGTTTAATGGCGTGCAAGAGACCGACTAGTTCCCTGGAAAGGTATCCGCCATGAAACGCGTGAACCTGAATTTTGTTGTGGATGGCGCAGCCATGTTCTTGCTGCTCCTGTTGCTATCGACGGGGCTATTAATCACCTTTCGATTGCCGCCCGGGAGCGGCGGACATTTGCCGTTCGGGCGTGGTCTAGGTGCGTTGGATCGGCCCATCGACGTGGTCGGTGGATTGACCCGCCACGACTGGGGAGAAATCCATTTGTGGATCGCCTGTGCATTCCTGGCGCTGCTGGTCTTTCATCTTGCGCTGCACTGGAAGTGGATTGTCGCGATGTTCAAGAATCTCGCCTCGAGCTGCTCGAAGCTGCAATTTCTAGTGGTGTTGGTTGTCGTAGCAATTTCGCTTGCACTTGTGACATATCCCTGGCTTGCGCCATTACAACAGACCTCGCAGCGTGAGCAACAAGAATTGCAGCAAGTGTCGGCCAACAATACTCCGTAAGCCATCTAACAATTTGCTGCGACCGCTTCCGGCAGCATTGAACCGGTTTCGGCATAATTGCGGTGCAGCTCAAAACAGCGTCCCAAATCGTGCGGCAAATGTCCCGCCGGGGCTTCCGACAAATACCGCCGGAGGTAATCGCGGTAAGTGGGGTGCGCACACTTGTCGATAATCAAGCGAGCTCGCTCGACGGGTCCTAAACCGCGCAAGTCCGCTAAGCCTTGTTCCGTGACAACCACCTGTACGGAATGCTCGTTATGATCGACGTGGCTGACCATCGGCACCACGGCCGAAATTTTGCCGTTCTTGGCAATGCTGGGTGTGACAAGAATCGATAGGTAAGCATTGCGAGTAAAGTCTCCCGATCCGCCTACGCCATTCATGAGTTGCGTGCCACAAACGTGCGTTGAATTCGCACAACCGTAGATATCCATTTCCAGAATTGTGTTAATAGCGATTACGCCGAGTCGGCGAATCAGCCCAGGATTGTTCGATAATTCCTGCGGTCGCAGAACAATTCGTGGAGCAAAAAAATCCATGTTGTCGTACACGTGCTGCAGCCGCTCATCGCTTAGCGTAAGACTTGTGGAGGAAGCCCCCAGTAGTCTACGGTGTTCCATCAGTTCGACGAGCGAATCTTGAAAGACTTCGCTGAACATAAAGAAAGGCGGGATATCATTGCTTTGCCCAAGTCCAGCCATCACGGCGTTTGCGACGTTGCCCACCCCTGCTTGTAGCGGCAAAAATTCCGGTGGAATGCGACCCGCGCGCATTTCGTCGACGAGAAACTTGATCACATGCTCGGCAATAAGGCTACTCGCCTGGTCAGGTGAGTCAAAATTTAACACGCCATCTGATTCCTTTGTTTCGACAATGCCGACAACTTTCCGCGGATCGACAAACGCGAAGGGCGTGCCTAGTTTACCTAGCGGCGTTTCGATCGGAATGTGCGAACGATGAGGTGGGGCAGGGAGGATTGCAATGTCGTGCGTTTCGGCGACACGCTTCGAGTGGTATTGATTGATTTCGATGATGATCTTGTCGGCGTGCTTCAGTAAGCTCGGTGAGACGCCGACAGACGAGCTGAGATAAACCCTGCCGTCACGGAGAACTTCGACGGCTTCAACGACGGCATAATCGAGCTTTCCAAAAAAGCCAAATTCGATCATTTGCGGCAAATGCGACAAGTGCATGTCGACGAATTGCACTTGCTGGTCGTTGATCCGGCTGCGCAAAGTTCGGCTGCTTTGATAGGGAGCACGCCAGGAGATGGCATCCGCCTCGGCCAGCGCTTCATCAAGCGCGGCCCCCGTGCTGGCCCCGGTAAGCACGCGAATTTTCATGGGCTGGCGGTCTTCGTGCAGTCGCCGGGCTCGATCCGCGAGCGCGCGAGGGACAGCCTTGGCGGCACCCGCAGGGGTAAAGCCAGAGAATCCCACGAGCGCGCCATGGGGTATCATCGCCGCCGCTTCCTCGGCTGACATTTTTGGAAATGCGTTTCCCGTTTTCATCTCTTCTTTGCCTCCTGCCTCATTATTCAAGTTCGATCAAGGCCTGCCCCGTTTTCACAGCGTCACCCGGTGCAACCAGGATCGCTTTGACTTTTCCTTCGAGGGGAGAAGCGACGTTAGTTTCCATCTTCATCGCTTCCATGACGAGCAGCACTTGATTGGTCGTGACCACGTCGCCCGGCGAAACCTTAAGATTCAAAATTGTCCCCACGATTGGCGCTTTCACGATTCGTTCGCCGGTCACCACGGGTGCCGAGCTGGGCGCCGGTGGTTTTGGCTTGGAAATCGGCGGTGCGGCCATGCTCGCGGGTTCGCTCGGCTGGCTCGTGCCGTGCGACACGCTGTCATCGAGCACCTCCACGTCGACTTCGTAACTCTTTCCTTCCACAATGATGCGAAGTTTCATGCTTAATTATTCCTTCGCACGTTGTGCGACCAGTGCAACGAAGTCCGACCCGCCTCGGCCCATCCCGAGACGGTATTTTGATTCAAAAACGTGATCCGGTGAACTATGACAGGTGTCCCGAGTGCCGCAGTTGCTGCCGCGGTTAAGACAACAAGAAGTTCAGGATTAATAGCTTCTGAAGATGAAACAACTTCCGATGCTGGGTTAGTTGTAGGGTTCGTGCGTAGTATCTTGCTCACCCAAGCCAAAGCGAGGGCAGCTACGATCATGACCAACAACGGCAACCAGCCCATGAAGTTATTTCCATCGACAGTTTCAGCAATCATCAAACTTTCAAATGCAACCATGATTCACTTACAGCGGGATCAAACCGTGTTTCTTCGCGGGACGAATATCACGCTTGGTCTTGAGACTTGCCAGGGCGAGCGCAATGTACCGCCGCGTCTCGGCGGGATCAATAACATCATCCACCATTCTGCGCCCCGCCGCCACGTAGGGCGTCGAAAACGTATCCTGATACAACTTGATCAATTCTGCGCGTTTGGCTGTTTTGTCTTCGGCTTTCTCAATCTCATTGCGAAAAACGACCTCCACCGCGCCGTCTGCCCCCATGACCGCGATCTCGGCGGTGGGCCACGCGGCACAACGGTCGGCCCCCAAATCCTTGGCACACATCGCCACATAGGCCCCACCATAAGCCTTGCGCATGATAATGGTGATCTTGGGAACCGTTGCCGCCGAATAAGCGAATAGCAATTTCGCACCGTGGCGAATGATGCCGCCATATTCTTGCTCCACGCCAGGCATAAATCCTGGCACGTCAACAAGTGTTACCAACGGGATGTTGAACGCATTGCAGAACCGAATAAATCGCGATCCCTTATCCGACGCGTCGATATCCAAACAACCAGCCTTGAACTGAGGTTGGTTGGCAATGATGGCCACGGTTTGCCCGAGGATGCGCCCAAAGCCAATCAGAAGATTTTCCGCAAAGTGAGCTTGGATCTCCAAAAAGTCTTCATTGTCGACAATCCGTTTGATGGCCTCGTGCATGTCGTATCCTAACCGCGAATTCTCCGGCAAGATATTGCGCATTTCGGGATCGAGCGACACCACAGGTTTCGTGGGAATCGTAGGTGGGTCTTCCATATTGTTCGAGGGAAGAAAGCTGAGCAATCTACGGCACAAGCTGATCGCTTCACGGTCGTTCTCGGCCACAAAGTGAACGACGCCGGAATAGTGCATGTGGGCTTCAGCACCACCCAATTCTTCGGCGGTAACAGTTTGTCCTGTTACCTGCTTGATGACGCTTGGCCCTGTGATGAACATCTGGGCATGTTTCGTTTGAATAATGAAATCGGTGAGCGCAGGGCTGTAGGCCGCACCACCCGCACAAGGCCCGCAGATCAAACTGATTTGTGGCACCACGCCAGAAAGCAGCGTGTTGTGAAAAAAGACTCGCGCATAAGCAGCTAGACTATCGATGCCTTCTTGAATGCGTGCACCGCCGGAATCGTTAATGAAAACAAACGGGCTGCCTGTTTTCAAAGAGGCTTCCATCATTGCGACGATCTTATCGCTATGAACTTCGCCCGCGGCTCCTCCGGCCACGGTAAAGTCTTGACTCGCCAAATGGACGAGCCTGCCATCGACGGTACCGCAACCCGTCACAACGCCATCGGCCGGCAAGTCTTTCTTTTCCATACCAAAGTGCGTGCAGCGATGGCTGGCAAAGCCAAATTGCTCCTGAAAACTGTCGGCGTCGAGGAATGTTTGCACACGTTCGCGAGCCGACAATTTGCCAGCTGCTTTTTGTTTGGCAATCCGCTCGGCTCCACCTCCAAGTGTCAGTGCCTTGCGACGTTCTTCAAGTTCGCGAAGCAGCGTCGTCATCAACGACACGCTTGGATTCGGCTTTCCCGAAACATAACCATTTTCCAATGCTGAATTTGACATGTTTTTCAAAGCCTTTACTTTTGGCCGTCTATTATCTGGCACAATTCCGTGAGCACGCCGCCGGAACTTTTGGGGTGGAGAAACGCGATTTGTGTATGGTGAGCGCCTGAGCGCGGTGTCTCATCAATCAGACGAATCTGCTCTGCTTTCAATTCAGCCAATCGCTGTTCGATATCGTCGACCGTGTAGGCTACGTGATGCAATCCCTCGCCGCGCTTCTCCAAAAAAGTGGCGACGCTGCTCGCAGGATCGGTGGGCTCGAGCAACTCCAGGCGTACATCGCCGACTTTATAAAACGCAACGCGTACTTTTTGACTCGGCACATCCTCAATCATCTCAAACTCCGCCCCAAGGATGTTCTCATAAAAGTCGCGCTGCGATTCGATTGAACTGACCGCAATCCCGATGTGGTTAATCGCTTTGGCTGCTATCATGACAGTAGACCTTCGTTAATTGGATTCCGTGTAGTCGCCGAACAGCGCGCCCAACGTACTGCAAATTTCACCCACCGTGGCGTAGGCACGTACAGCCTCAAGAATTAGTGGCATGAGGTTGTCGTGTCCTGCCGCGGCTTGCCGAAGTGCCTCTAGGGCTGCGGTTGTGCGAGCTTGGTCACGCTCGGCGCGAACTCGCCGGACGCTTTCGATCTGACGTTGGGCAATCGTGTCTGAGACTTGGAATAAATTCATCGCGAGCGGTTCTTTCGAGACAAATTTATTGACCCCCACGATCGTCCGCTCGCCACTATCGATCGATTGCCCAAATCGATACGCGGACTGTTCGATTTGGTCTTGGACATAACCTTGTTCAATCGCTGCGACCATGCCACCGCGATTTTCAATCTCAAGAATGATTTCGTTCGCCTCTCGCTCGATGTCATCCGTGAGTTGTTCGACAAAATAACTCCCGGCAAGGGGATCGATTGTGTTGGTCACCCCCGATTCATAGGCAATCACCTGCTGTGTCCGCAAAGCGACGGTCACCGACTCTTCGGTCGGCAAAGCTAAGGCTTCATCCTTGGAGTTTGTGTGCAAAGATTGCGTGCCACCCAAGACCGCAGCAAGTGCCTGCAAGGTCACACGAACAACATTGTTATCTGGTTGCTGAGCGGTGAGAGTCACTCCTCCGGTTTGGGTGTGGAATCGCAACATCTGGCTCTTGGGGTTTGTCGCCTCGAAGCGATTTTTCATGATACTTGCATAAAGACGACGTGCCGCACGGAACTTGGCAACTTCTTCAAACAGATCGCTATGAGCCGCAAAGAAAAACGCCAGCCGCGGCGCGAAATCGTCGATCTTGAGACCGGCCTTCAAGGCCGTGTTGATGTAGCAAATGGCATTGGCCAACGTGAAGCCAATCTCTTGCGCCGCCGTCGAGCCCGCCTCGCGGATGTGATAGCCACTAATGCTGATCGTGTTCCAGTTCGGCACGTGCTCCGTACAGTAAGCAAAAATATCGCTGGTCAATCGCAACGATGGCCCTGGCGGAAACCGGTACGTGCCGCGGGCGATGTATTCCTTGAGAATGTCGTTCTGAATCGTTCCGTTGAGTTTCTCCGGCGTAACGCCTTGCTTCTCAGCGACGACAATATACATGGCCAGTAAGATGGCCGCCGTGGAATTGATCGTCATACTGGTGGAGACTTTGTCTAACGGTATGCCTGCGAACAAGGCTTCCATGTCGGCGAGCGAATCAATGGCAACGCCAACTTTTCCCACCTCGCCCGCCGAAATGGGATCATCGGAGTCATAGCCGATTTGCGTCGGCAAATCGAACGCTACGCTCAAACCGGTCGTTCCTTGCTCGAGCAAATACTTATAGCGTTGATTCGATTCTTCAGCCGTGGCAAAGCCCGCGTACTGACGCATTGTCCAATACCGCCCGCGGTACATCGTAGGTTGCACACCCCGCGTGAATGGATACTCACCTGGAAAACCAAGTTGCTCGACGTAATTTCCTTCCGAACCTTCTTCGGGTTTGTATAACCGCTCAACAGGATGACCCGAAGCTGTCACGAATTGCTGACGCTGTTCAGGAAACTTGGCCAGCGTCTTCGCCAGCAAGCCGTCATTCCAGCATTTGTGAGCCGCGTCGATTCGATTACTGTTTAACAAGGTATCCATTATCTTCTGCCGTTACCGAGAACTCGGTGTTACCAATGTTCGCTTGGGAAGTGGTGTTCGACCGCTGCAACAGGTCGTCAACAAAACACTTCAATGATTTCGAGCCATCCAGAATCGTGCGCAAATTTGCCTCGCCCGTTCCGTTGCTGCCGATTATGCCTTCCACTCGCCGCTGGACTTCTTCAAAAACCGCTTGTCTAATTTCCGCGAGTGCGTGAGCTTGTCGCTTAGTCTGCCATTCGCTGGATTTGTGCTCTGTCAATCGTTGCAATTCACTGGTGATCGCCTCGATACCTTCATGGTGAGCTGCGCTGCAAACATAGACATTGGGAAGCTCGCTGCTCTGATTTGCTGGATCTTGATGTCCCCAGTGATGGTCGCTGGTTGCTAGCGAAGCCGTTCTCAATGTCATCAACAGCTGTTGCCTTAATTGCAGAGCTTCGGGACGGTCCCCTTTGTTCACGACAAAAAGGTCGCCCGCCTCCATGAGGCCCGCTTTTAATAACTGCACGGAATCGCCTTGGCCCGGAGCGAGCACTATTAACACAGTGTCTGCACTCTTGGCAATTTCCACTTCACTCTGGCCCACGCCAACCGTTTCGATGAACACCACATCGCAGCCGAGCAGTCCCATCACTCGCACGATTCCCCTGACGCCGAGAGTGAGGCCACCAAGATGACCTCGTGAGGCCAAGGAGCGAATAAAAATGTTCGGGTCCGTGCTGTGACGCATCATCCGCACGCGATCACCCAGGATTGCTCCGCCGGTGAAAGGCGACGAAGGATCGACGGCGATGATTCCGATCTTCTTATCCGGATACCGCAGGCGGTAGTCGATGGCCAAATGATCGACGAGCGTGGATTTGCCCGAGCCAGGTGCGCCGGTGACTCCTAGTACAAGACTTGGTTGCGGCCAATGTTGGCTCCCCGCCAAGAGTTCGACAAGGCGCTGCGGCTCGTCCGTGAGGATTGTCATCAAGCGCGCCGCAGCACGACAAGACAGGGGGCCACCTTCTTGAATCTGTTTCACCAACTTTTCAATCGAAACAGCCATGGCAGCGCCTAAGCAAAAACTGCTGCCCTTTCATCCAATAAGGTATGAAGCGTCTCGACGATTTCGCGCGCCGGCGTGCCAGGCGTAAAGATTTCTGCAACGCCTATTTCTTTGAGTTTGGCAATATCGCTCGGTGGGATCGTCCCACCGCCAAACACGACGATATCCTCGGCCTGCTGATCACGTAGCAACTCAAGAACTCGTTGAAAGAGGACGTTGTGCGCGCCCGACAGCAGCGACAGCCCAATGCCTTGAACATCTTCCTGAATCGCCGCGTCGACGATCTGCTCGGGGGTACGGCGTATGCCCGTATAAATGACTTCAAAGCCGGCATCGCGGAGAATATGGGCGACGTATTTCGCGCCCCGATCATGGCCATCAAGGCCTGGTTTAGCGATTAAGATTCGGTGTTTCTGTGAAGTCTTCACGGCGGTTCTCTGCAAGGGTTTGTTGTCTCCCATTCAGAGAAGCGATTCGCGTGCCAAGACAAAAAAGTCAGAAAGCTAAAAATTCCCTGCAAAAAAAGTCTTCGTTGGCTGGTGTCAAGCAGTTTAGCTGGTCGAATACGCCTCGGGCACTGTGCATGATGTGCGGTTCAGCACGAACTTAAGAAGGGAAAATGAGAGTACCCTGCCAACGAATATGAGGTTTTACGCAGATAAGAATCAACAAAGATTGTGGAGCGTTAACCATCCAAAGCCAATCCGGATTATCAAGCCAGCCGGCCTGACACCTTGGCCAAAGCTCTTTAAGAACATGCGGGCATTGCGTGCTACAGAAGGGCACCGGAATTCCTTTTGCGAGTTGCCGCAGAGTTGCGCCATTCAGCGTTCGGAATAGTTATTTAACCGCTCTGCCAGCGATAGCCGCATGGTGCTTTCAAATCCAAATCGTCACGTAATTAGTTGGGCGCAGTGATGTCCCGCACGCACGGCGATTCCTTCTTGGCTCAAAGCGGAACCGATTTCTTCCGTCGAGAAGCCGTCCATGATAAAGGACAACACGGCAGCCTTGTCGGGCGCGTTCCCTATCATCCTAAGGCCCGGGACGCGCTGCATCGCCTGTGTAGCGTAGTTCAGCAAGTCATGCTCGGCTTGGGCCACAACATCAAGGATGAAGTTGGTGAAGAGCACAATCTGGTTGAGGAGCAGCCTGAAGTTGCCAAGAAACTTCATGGTCAGCTCGTGGCTTCACGTGAATCGGTAAACGAATCAGCTATGGCACGATATGTAGCATCTTGGCTACGGTGTTGCTGTAGACGTCGATGATAATCTGGCCATCCTTTTCTTCCACAGTCACCAGATCGACGAATATAGGAAGTGGTCCTTTGTAAGCTTCTTCAGGGGTCACATCCTTGTTGACTGCTGCGAAATGAAAGGCAAGCGTTCCCTTCCCGGTAGGCAATGGCTCTTCAAGCCAGAAGAAATTCGAGACATTATTATTCGCCGAATAGGACAACCGGACGGCATACTTACCACTTAAGTCGCCAAGCTGCTCGGTACTGACTCTCCCTTTGATTTCACTTGTGCCGGAAAGCGCGTCTGGGTTTTCGATCGTGAGATCGGAAAACTTAATGATCGGCGTTTTTTTTGTGTCTTGTTTTTTGTTTGATACGAAACCAACATTGGTCTGCTCAACACCGAGGGCGGTGGCATCTTCGGCGCTCAATGGAAAGGCAAAAAACTGATCGGCATAAGTTTGCAGCAAAAAGGGCTGCTTAGCTCCGATCAAGCCAGGTCCGATTGTCATCCGAATGTTTGATTCTCCCGCAGCAATCCGTTCGGCAATCGCCGAGGCCATATCGCCGGAGATGGCATGGTCGGGACCAAAGGCATTGTATTTCTTGATCCACTCGACAAGCTTTTGATTGGCTTCGTCAAGATTTTGGGCTTGTGTATGAGATGTCGTGAATCCGATTAAAAGGATCGCGTAGAAAAACGAAATCCGCATTGGCAATAAGCACATCGTTAGTTCCCCATTATTGAGTTCAAGACGAGAATTTCTCCTCGGTCAGAAATATGAGTACTCTCAGACCGGAAGTCAACTTTTTTAACTAGATTTACTCCAAGATGGCTCCCGGAATGTCAGACTCAAATGCCGCTGGAGCTTCAGTCGTCGTGGGAACGGGTGAACTATCCCATTTGATGATGGTGCCGTCTTTGCTCGAGGAATACAACTTATTGCCATCTTTACTTAGGGAAATCGACGACACTTCGCGGCCATGACCACGCAAAATCAACGCTTCTTGCCCAGTATGTACGTCCCACAGGCGAATTGTGCGGTCGTTGCTGCCCGAAAACAATCGTTCGCCATCTAATGAGAATAGTATGCAGCTAATGCTGCCTGAATGGCCCTGTAGTTTATGCAAGAGTTGGCCAGAATCCACGTCCCAAATTCCGATTTCACCCGGCTGATCGTACAAGCCAGAACCAGCTGCAATCAGCTTCCCGTCGGGACTAAACGCGACGCCATTGATGGGGAACTTGAGACCAGAAAATGTTTTGAGTTGCTTGCCATCCGCAGACCAGAGCACAACCTGACCATCAAAATGGCCACTAGCCAATTGCGAACCATCATGTTTCCAAGCAATCGATTTTCCAGCTGATGTTTGGTACGGAACATTCCAAATAACGGATGCGGAGGGTGCGTCAATAAGTGCTACACCTGTGGTAAGTGCGGCGGCCACTTGATACTGCGTTGGGTTAAATGCTACGTCATTGGCCCAACCGCTCTCCAAGGTCGCTTCGACGGGATCATTCTCTCCTTGCCACAAAACTACCGCACTCTTGCGATCAGTTTTTGGAGTCGCAATCCACGAACCATCCGTACTATAGCAAATTCGTTCCGCGCCTTCATCCAATGTTCGAGGAGGCAGGTGGGCACCTAGCGGACGTACGTAACAACCTACGAATGTTGCAACTGCCAAACTTGCTTCCGAAGGATGCACGGCAACATCTTCCACGGGAATAGTCACGACGGTGGAAACTTCCTTACCAAGATCCGTTTTGAAATCGACGCTCATGCCGGTGCCAATTTCGACTTCGCGAAGGCTGGCAAGATTCAGGTCCCAAACTCTTGCAGTCTTGTCCCAACTTGTGCTGACAAGGCTCCCACCGCTGGGGCTAAAGTCAACAGCTGTGACCCAGTTCTCGTGGCCACGAATCGTGTATTTTTCCTGCCCGGTTGTGGCGTTCCAAACTTTCACAAGTTGATCCCAGCCACAGGTCGCAATTTCGCTCCCACTGGAGTCAAACTTGGCCCGAGTCACCGAGCTCTTGTGACCATTCAGGCGAAGCAGCTCTTTTCCCGTTTCGAAGTCCCAAACATAAACAGTGTGATCGTTTCCTCCTGAGACGATTTTCTTGCCATCAGGGCTTAGGCAAACCGTCCAAACTTCATTCACATCGCCGGTGAATTCGCTCACTTGTTTGCGATTTTCAACATCCCAAGCCTTGGCAACACGGTCTTGCCCCCCTGAAGCAAGTCGTTTCCCATCCTTACTAAATGACAGTGAAGTAATATCGCCTTGGTGCCCCGGCAAGCGGCCAAGTTCTTCACCGGTTTCAATGTCAACCAATAAGATTTCAGCCCGTTCGTCATCGCCATTGCGAATGGCCGAACCACCAATCGCGAGCATGTTACCCTCGCGCGGCATGGCGACGGCTGTGGCGCCTTGTAGTGTAAAGCGTTGCCGGATCTCCCCGGTGCGGGCATCCCAAACCAGTACTTCTCCTGACCCTGAACTGGTAGAAATGATTCGGTCACCTGCCGGATGCCAAATGGCATCGTAGACTGTGCCCTTGTGTCCAGGAAATGTGAAGAGTTTCTTACCATATTGAGCATCCCAAACCGTAACCTCTCCAAAGTTTCCAGACGAAAGCTCACCTGCGACGGTCAACAACTTTCTGCCGTCGGGGCTAAACGCGGCATCGTAGACAAAGTTGTCGTGCTTTAAGACGAGTCGATTGTCGTTGCAAAGTCGATTGACATAGTTCCATTCCCAGCGTCGACGATCTTCGGGAAACTGCTCGAGCAGCTTGCGTGCCCCAGCCAAGTCACCTTCGTAAAAATCGCGATCGGCAAGGATGATCTGGCTTTTGAGAGCTGAATCGTAATCTTTTTCGGCTTGCACGCGCAAACCTTCGCTTACGCGCTTGGCCTCGGCTTCAGCTTCGGCCGCCTTTTCGGCTTCCTCTTGTCGTTGCTTGGCAAGTGCTTCGGCTTTCTCGGACGCAACGAGAGCTTTCTCCGCATCGTCACGTGCAACTCTTTCATTCTCAGCAGCTTCGCTGGCGCGCACGGCGGCGGCACTGGCGCGCAAATAAGAAGCGAAGCTCACCGTCCCAAAGGTCAAGGCGGTGAGCATAAAAGCCCCCGCCACCGCGATCGCCAAATTGCGTTTACGGCGACGAGTGGCTTGTGCGAATCGGCTCGATTCGTCGACGAATGTCGCTGTTTCACGATCGACTTCCGAGCCGTAGTTGGCCATCATATCTTCGGCTTCGACGAGCGGTTTGCCGGGCGCGAGCAAAAAATCGGCATGGCGATCTTCACTCCGCCAACGAGCCGCCGCTTCGGCAACATGGGTTCTAATCCGCAAAAATTCGCGATCACCCTTAAGGAGTTCTGCGAGTCTGGGCCATCTTGTAAGCAGCGCCTCATGAGCAACCCCCACCACGGCGGCACCATCCGCTGCACGGTCGGTGACTAATAAACGTGCCCGGACGAACGCATCAACCAACTCTTTCAATTGCGGATTAGCTGTGGCATCGTTCAGCGGAACGCGGCTCGCCGTGAACTGGTCATTGGCTCCACCACGTAATGTCACCAGCATCCGCATGAGCTGCGGCAATACATGCTGCACCGTGGGATCGAGTTGCGTAAAAATCTCTTCAGCGCGATTGGCTAGTGCTCCTTCCAGACCTCCCATTTCTCGATACGCTGCGAAAGTCAGCATTCCTGACTGTGTACGACGGTTGTACAGTTCGTCGAGTGTAAACTCTAACAAAGGGAGCGAACGCGGATCCTGAGCCGATGCTTCGTGCAACACCACATCAAGCGCAGTGTTTGTCGCCGCATCGGTTTCAAATTTGAGCGCTGCTGCTCGAGCTGGCGCGACGATCATTTGCCGCGTCTCGGCAAAAGTAGGCGGTAAGAGATCATACTGACCTTCGCCTTCCTTGAGATCGACTAACTCCGGCAAGTCCGCGCAGCGCGGATAAAAATCGCTCCGCATCGTCGCCATGGTCCAAACAAGGCCGCTCTTCACCAAGGCCGACAATGCCGCGATAAACGCGAGGCGATGCTGTTGGGTGAAAACAGGCAACGAAAATATTTCTTCAAGTTGATCGATAGCAAGCGCCACGCGAGATACGGGGGCATGTGACAAGTTCTCGGCAACGCGCGTTGCTTCTGAAATTTGATTGAGAACACCACGCAGGGGAGCCACCACTCGCTGGGGTGCTTCCCGCAATAAAGCGGCCAGTTCCGTCGAGTCGTAACCCTGCTGTGCCAACTCGGGAAGGCAAGTTTGCGATAACAGCGTTGCGGCAAGGCCATCACAAAGATCACCTGCGCTGTTGCTAGGCCGAAAGACACTCCACCGCCACAAACCGACTCCATCAACCACACCGGGCTGAGTCAACGTGGGGAGGACGCCAGCCTTTATCACCGACGACTTACCCCCGCCGCTCATGCCAAGGACTAAGATAAAGGGTTTGCCTCGCGCGGCTTGTCTCACTAATGCCTCTTTAACCCCGGCGATCGCGCTCGTACGGCCAAAGAAAATGGGGGCGTGTTCGTATTCAAACGCCGAAAGCCCACGGAACGGAGACTTATGCCAGATCGGTTCGACGTCTTGATCGGTACTTCCTTCACCAGAGCGACGCAGTCGCTCCTCCAACCAACGTCGAACATGAACTTCCAATATCGCTTCGAAGTCTGCGGCTGACTGAAACGCGTGAAACGCCGCCTTGAAGCCATCTTGCGGATTGCCAAACCAGCGATCGATAAACCCTTGCAAAGCGCGCTGTTGGCGTAAGCGCTCCAAGACTTCCTCTTCTCCCTCCAGAGGAATCATGACTTGCCCCGTCTTGCGATAGACCAGCAAGTCGGGAGTCCCTTTAGTACGAAAAGCGGTGGCAGCTTCTTCAAACTCCCATTCCGTGCCCGAAGCATAGCTCGAGCCATCTGGTTTGACATAACCTTCGGGTAGGCGTGTTCCCAGCCTCGACCACAGAATGCAAATGACCAAATCCGTCTCAGACGGCAGAATTAGCTGCTCTTGAAAGTGCTGTGTCGCGCGTAGTGGCTCATGTTCCCAAAGCACGGGATCGATCTGCAACCGACCGCTGAATTCGCCAGAAAGTCGTTCAAGCACGCGACTGGCGATGAGGCGCTCTTGACCAACGTCGCCCGGCGAAGAAATGAAGACGCAACACTTCACTCGTGTCATATCCAACACTCTCCGCGGAGCTAAGCCACGCCTGAAATCACAAGCGATTGGAAACACTTAAAATAAATGTTTGCAGGAGGTTTTTCCCAATTGCGGAATTAATGCTAGTTTGGCGATGCAGCGATTTCAAGCCATTAAAGATTACAAATGGCGTGGAGAATCTCGTCACCTGATTGGCTCAGGGGTTTTCGGCCATCTCCTGAATTAACTGAGCGACATCCGTCGCTGAGGACGGTCGCTTAGAAGGACTTTTTTCCAGCAACGCCATCACAAGTTTTTCTGCCGCAGGACTGACGTCTGGTCGAATTTGCGACAAAGGTCGGGGCACAGTCTCGCGAATCTGGCGCTGAAGCTCATCTATTTCTAAACTCTCTAAATTCAGTGGAGGGGAGCCCGTCAACCACTCGTAAGCAATGACTCCCAAGGCGTACAAATCAGTACGTGCATCGATTGGCTCGCCCAATGCTTGCTCGGGTGCCATGTATTGCGGAGTGCCTAGAATTTCTGACGAAGCTCCAGATTTCATCAAGGGAAAATGAGCAATCCCAAAATCAATGAGCACTGGCCACTGTCCCGCTTTGTCGATGATGTTCGCTGGCTTGAGATCGCGATGCACGATTCCCGCCTGATGCAAGGCATGTAATGCGTCGGCAATTATGGCGACATAGGCAAGAATTGTCGTCTCGGCGGTAATTGCGCTCATTAACTCGCTTAAAGGCTTGCCGGGGACGTAATCCTGAACAATGTAAACTAGTCCGTCAGCAAACTCGCCAATCGCATACACATGCACCACGCCGGGGTGATTCACACGTCCAGCAACACTCAGTTCTGTTCTGGCTGAAGCCAAAAGGCGTGCTCGCTCGGTGGAATCATAAACTTTGTCGAGGTGCAAAATCTTGAGCGCTACAACGTCGCCACGCCAGCAATCGAACACGCGGAATACTTCGCCGAAAGATCCGCTCCCCAAACGGTTGAGCTTCACATAGCTCGTTCCTGTCGCAGTTTCGGAAGTAGTCAAGTCGCGCTCTGTTTCAATGACCGTTCCTTCAACGAAACCAATTTCAAGCATCGCTTCGCGCAAGTTGCGTAGTTGTCGGGCATAACCTTCATCACGTGAAAATCGCAGGCCTTGCAACAAGCACTGCTGGGCTTTCTCACGCTGGTCGGCCATAGCCAAACTCCGCGAGAGTTTAATACGTGTCGCGATTTCACGATCTATGAGATTTTCTCCTTCATACAGCTCGACTGCTTCTTGGAATGCATAAATGGCATTGGCGAACTTCTTTTGTGCATGCAGCAAATCACCCCAGCACTCGTTCACCACGGCGTGAGCGTACGGCGTTGCCGATTCGGCACCAAGCTTTGCGATGGATACAAGAATTCTTTCGGCATCTCCTAGCTTCCCTTGAAGCATTTCATTATTCGCCAAGTCTTTAAGTGCAAATCGCTTGATATCCGGAAAAACTTGTTGCTCACAAAGCTCTAAACACTTCTGTAAGAATTTCACGGCCTGCTTGGAGTCTTTCAGCGATGTATAGGCACGCCCCAAATCGCCATACATCTTGGCGATGCCGCGCTGGTCCTGGTTGCGCGTCGCAATCTCCAAATCACTTTGAAAGCAACTGATCGCATCCCATACTCTGCCCAGTTCGAGATTGACCCGCCCCAGATTGCCCAGCGTAATTGCAGTGCCCAATTCGTCGCCGTGAAGCGATTTCTGGGCAATGGATAGCGCAAAATATTGCGCGGCCAGATCATGGCGGCCACGCATCGCTTCGAGTTGACCATGGCTATCGTAAACATGAGCAACCCCCAGCGGCTGATTGAGCTCGTGGTAGAGCTGAGTCGCTTGGTGGAAGGCATCGACCGCCTCAGGGATATTTCCAGCTTTTTGCTCCGCGATGCCCCGAACGTGCAGCGCTCGCGCGGCTAGCAAACTCCGCGACTCGATTTTTCTGAGAAGAATCCGAACATCGGCAATTGCTTCTAATTCGCTGCCTCCTGTCTGGAGATTGAGAAAAATTAACTCCAGTGCGCAAGGCCATTCAAAGTCCTTTTGAGCCGCGAGAAAATCACTACGAGCGTCATCTCGCCTTCCCAATGCCAGACGCGCCATGCCTCGACCAAAAAAGTCGGCAGCGCTCTGTGCATTTTCATCACAGACGTCACTCGCTCGGGATTGAGCCAGTGCGGATCGGAAGGGCTCGGAAACATCGATGGTCAAACAGTACAAGTTTGCCTCGCGATTGTAGGTTACAAATACTTGCGGCCATTATCGCACAAGTCATAATCTAACTCGAACCGCAGCTACGGCCAATTGCCGTTTACAACGCTGCCTCGATTTATGTGGGGATGAATTTATGCCCATTTCCCTTGAACTAAAATCCGACGCCCAACCTCCTCGCAGGTGGGACTTTGGCAGCGACGTCGATTTTATTTCCCTAGGACGAAATACCGACTGCGACATTCAATTCGACGCTCAGCAAACTGAGATCGGCCGACTGCATTGTGTCATCCGCCAACGTGCCGGCGATTACTGCTTGGAACTGAATCGCAGGAATCTCGTGCTCCTCAATGGTGAACCAGCCCGCGATGATAGTCTGCTCAACGATGGTTCGGTTATTCAGCTAGGAGAGGACGGCCCAGAGTTGATCTTTGTGATCACGCAATCATCAACGCTTCCAGCCACGAAGCGAGGTGATGCTCCACCCCCTGGCTTAGCGACCGTCTCACTCAAGAACCAAGCTCGCACACGCCGACAGTCACGTTTTATAGCTCTAACATTGCTGGCTCTCGTAGGTATCGGCGCTGCCTTATTCGCTGTGAATAAAGGCCTGCGCAATCTTGTCGGCAGACAGGACGAGATTTCACTTAAACTCGTGGACCTCGATGATCGGACTCAATCGCAAAACACGGTTGTCTCAAGCCTCGCGACGAAGTTCACAGGTGAACTTGAAGGACTTAAAAATGAAGAGAAAAAATTTATCGACATTTTGGCCGACAAATCCAAGTCCATTGGCCTTGTCTTGATTCGCGATAGCGAAGGAAATTTTGAACCCCAAGCCACCGCGTGGGTTGTTGACCAAGAGCGTGGCATTCTCGCTACCAACGGTCACGTAGCCGAGATATTTAACGAAATCGGCGCGGATTCGCAATTGATTGTTCGCACGCCAGGAATGTCTCCGCAAGATTTTGTCGTTGAGAGAGTGGAGATTCATCCCGGTTATCGAGACTTCGATTCCTTTTGGGTGGAGTACGATCCCGTGCAACGCACTACGCTAGGACAAATGGAATCGGTCGAATCTGCCGGGCCAGCCTGTGACGTGGCGATCATGCACGTGAAAGATCCCACCAGCTTGCCACCAGCACTCACGCTCGCTGATGATGCGGAGCTTTTCGCACTCAAGCCCGGCGAGAAAGTCGCTTACATTGGTTACCCAATTGAAGGGACGCGGCTTTTCAACATCTCGAGTCCCAGTCCCATTACGCAATTGGGTTGGGTCACCGCCATGACCAACTACTTTGGCGACGATGACGCGGAAATCGTGGATCGTCAATTACTTGTTCATGCACTTCCTGCTTCAGGTGGAACAAGTGGCAGCCCTGTGTTTGATCGACAAGGAAACGTCGTCGCCGTTCATAGCGGGGCGAACGTGATTGGCTGGGCAGGTGACGTTCGCCTCGTCACGAGCGCGAATATCTACTTCTCGCAACGCTGTGATTTGCTGCGCGAATTGCTCGATGGAAATTACGAGTCGGCTCAAGCCGCGCGGAACACGCGTTGGCAAGCAACAATCGGGCGCTATTTTGCTCGGCGACAGGATCTTGAATCCGATGTTGTGGACGATGCCGTTCGTGCCTGGGAAAAATCCCTTGAGCTGGACGGTGACTATATTGTGACTGTGAGTCCAGTTGGCGATCAGCCCACACATCTGCTTGTAAACTACGATGGAACCGGCACGCAACCGGTTCGTATGGAAAAGCCTGGTTACTACCGCATCGATCTTTTGCCCAACGTGCAAACTGCAAACGCCGAATATGCGGTCCATTACACGGAGGATGGCAAATCCGCCGAAGAAATCCAAACGGGTTGGCTTAGCAAAGGCAAGCTTGAATCAGTTGCGTTTTCCACGACAGCGCCCGGTGAAGCAGAAATTCAGTTACGCTCCGACGACAGCCAACTTGAAGTGCTGCTTTACTCGCATCACGCCGAACGCAAACTGCGTCCAATTCAAGACCGTATTGCCGATCGACTAGCACTTTGGAAGCAATCCATGAACCCGAATGCTGCCACTCCTGAAATAGCGCTCGACAAAGAGATCGCAACGCCCTCTGGCAGCGCCGTCGTCGACCTCGACATACCCTCCGCCGGCGACTATTTAATTCTCGCGGTTTCTGATGAAGAGCGTGACGTGGATCTCACGGTGACTGAAGGAGATCTTGAAATCGGCCAAGATCGCCGATATTCATCTCTGGCGTTTGTTGCTCACCGGTTTGAGCGACCAACGGCTGTCAAAGTATTTGTAGCAGGGCCAACCGAGATGACCAAAACCAAGTTTATTGTTTACAAACTACCGCTTGAAACGGCGCCTGCCGAATAACATTTAATGGCCAACGTTCTTCGACGCAACGTACCATTCAATCAGCTCATCGATCATAATGTCTTCAGCAATCGCCACCGAGCGTGAAACGGCTCCGGGGGTCTTGAGGCTTACGAGATTTTGAGTCGCAATGTTAAGCCGGTCGATCATCAGCTGATACCTTTCAGCACGGCGAGCGCTGTCGGTGGCCACCACGAACGAAATTGCCGAACCTGCCAACAATGGCAGGACCACGGGCAGCCAAAAAATAATAGCGGCCAACAGATAACTACTGCTCGCCAAATGCTTGACGTCGAGAACCTTCGCGCCGAGAGCGATGAAAATGAAAATTGGCGCGCTGTAGGAAGCGAAGGTCGCAATCGCAGAGAGACGATGTGAAAGACGCTTGGCGATAGGAAGTTTCTTGGCGAAATGACTTTGTGCTTGAGCGACCAATCTTTTTTCGATGTAGCTGGACTTAAGGTCTTCCATTGACAAACTAGAGGGGTTCTCACGGTCAGCCAGCAGCGCGAAGGAAACTGAAAATCTTCGCCATTCGGGTGCGTGCCGTACCAAGAGAGGATCAAGCGGGTCCAATAAACGTGAAGTCGCCAGCAAGCCACGACCGACTTCAGTGGCGAAGCGATTTTTTCGCCAGAGCGTGTGCAAATTGCCGTGGTGGGCTTTCCACATGATGTACCAAGCAATGCTTACCAACAGCAATTCGATCGCGGTCATGACTTTGGGCAACAGCGGATTACCTTCGTGGGCATGTTCTTTATCAGCGGGAGCGTCTTCAGTAACGGGTTCCACCACACCCGCAACTGTTTCCTCGGCCGAATGAAGCATGACCGGTGTAAACGAGGCTGTGGTCGCCGCGAGTAACGCGGCGGCAAAATGCAACGCCATCGCAATGACTAACCGCCCGCGAAAACGCTTGCCTCCTTCCGTGGCCGTGCGATCCAATTCTTTGAAGATCGCGTCCGCGGTCGTCTCTTGAGTGTCGAGCGACTTGTTAAGGTCCTCGACAAGAGAATCCGATTTAGGCCAATTCTCTATATTTCCTTCTTTGGTCACATCACGGTTCACGGGATTGATCATGATCAATGGCATACTAGCACGGCGAGCATAAGCAATTGCTTCAGCCGTACCACCAATGCCGTTTTCTGGTTGACCATCCCACACCGCGAGAAGCAAATCACACGATTGCAGAATCTGGATATTGGTTTCGTGATAACAATCGGGACGTTCGGAACTTCCCTGCGAAACGCGTATCGTGCTGCCCAACTGACCAGCCGTGGCCATGTCGATATACTTGGTAACTCGCGACCAAGAGGCGTCATCACCTTCAAAATCTTTGTGAAAGTCCTGGGCTGGTGTCGGCAAGATAACATGCAGAGGGATTTGAAGATCACTTGCTACATCAGCTAATTCTAAATCTGCACCCGCGGCGAGGCTGGTCAAAACTTCGATGTGCCCCCCTTGCTGGTTTGCTCGGGCATTAAGCTCTTGCAGCACTTGGCGGATGTCGGGACCACATGCCTGGAGTTCGCTAGCGCTGCGCCCAGACGCGTTACCAGGCCGATGTCCTGTGAATCCGACAATCCAAATTTGCTCAATCGCCATCTTTACAATATCCTGCGAATGACTTCTAGAAACGAACGTACTCTTGTCATGGCCTTTGCTAACAAGCGATTATGGTCCAATCTTTGGTAGAATTGCAATTATGATTAATAAAGATGACCTACGGCCTGAGATTGTCGAGTTTGCTACGCCGACGTTTTCTATGGGTAGTGAATTGGACGAGCTGATTCGAGTGCATCGAGTCGGAGCCGTGCATAGCACTGTGCTGATCTGCGGCAGAATTCTCCATGCATTAGCCGCTGAGGCTTTGGGGCAATTGGCCAGTCCGGTCGTGTTTACCAATCTGATGTCGCTTTACCGGCTCAATTTGGTTAGTAGTCCGACTCACTATTGGTTGAATGCCATTCGGCGGACGGCCAATGAAGCAAGGCACATCCATCGTCGCTTGGAAATTAGCGACGCACAATGGACGTTGCTCTACACCGAAAAATGCTTGGAATGGTTTTTTTGTAAACTCCCGCGTACCAACGCGCTAGAAACTCTCACAAGCTCCGGAGATCCACTTTGTCTCACCGAGACAGAATCAGAACGCAGACTGATCGCTGCTTTTGACGCGAAAGACTTCGATCCAGTCGCATTTGCCGAAGAACAATTGCTTGCCGCCATCTCTGAAGACCCCGATACCACTCTCTTGTCGGCTGTAATCGAAGAGCTCATCAACCACGGCAATCTTGAAACGGCAGACCGAGTTCTGCAACTCGCAGAATCGCGAGGATGTTTTAATTTGCGAATCGCACAACTGCGTGGTCTGTACTGGCGACGTTCGCACAAACTGCCACAAGCACGCGATCACATGAGACTTGTTTTCGAGAAATATGCGAACGATGAAGAAACCGTTGGAATCATGGCCGCAATTTGGAAAGGACTGTGGATCGCCAATGAGAAAGATAGAGATTCTTTGAAAAAAGCTCACCGACTCTATTTCGAGGGCTGGAAGAATAGTGGCAAAGGCAATACTTATCTCGGAATCAATGCGGCCACCACCGCGCTGTGGCTACAACACAGTGACGAAGCAAAACCTATCGCCTCTTCAGTACAACAAAAAATTCTTAATTCCATCAGCACTTTACATGCAAGCTATCCTTCGCGACCAAATTCTTTCGAATCGATTGGCATGTGGGAACAATTGTCGCTCGCCGAAGCGGAGTTAATTTTAGAAAACGTCGAAGTAGCACGAAAAATCTACTGCTCGACCTTTGAACGATTCGCTCAGCATCAGTCCGGCATAGATGGAGCCAAGAACCAAGCCAAAAAAATTTGTGAAAAACTTAATTTGCCGTTAGAACATCTTTTTGATTGATAAAAATCGCTTCAACCCTGCAAGTGCTCAAGTTGGACATGCTCACGTGCGTATTGCTGTCCAAGTTCTTTTAGCAATGGGATCGAAGATAAATCGTCGATTCCTGGCAAACGTGTCCCCGATTTCATCAGGTAATCAAGTCGTGCATCATAGCGAACATAACTAAACTTTTGCTCGTCAGTAGCTAGTAACGTTGGTTCCAGCAAATCACCGATCTCTGAATCAAGGAGTTCGCCATAGCGACACCGACCCAATATCCGACATAAGGCGTCCTGCTGCGCGATGCTCGAGCTGATGAGGGCCAACGGCACATAACTCGCTTGATCGACAATGTGAACGTGCTGCGGCAACTTTTTGGCTAGTCGTGCGGGGATCCCTCCGGTACCAATCGAAACCACCGAAAGCTCTTGTGGGCTGGCAGGCCAACAAATCTGGTAAGGTGGCAGGGTTGCCATCATCACGGCAATCAACGCAGGATTATTAAACGGCGTGATTGCACCGTCGACGAATAGAAATTCTTGGTCACCCAAGCGAATCGCCTCAGGCGCATAGAACGTCGGCGCGGCGGTGCTCGCTCGCAACAATTGCCAAAGCGGAAGATTGAGATTGCAATCAGCGAGCGCAGCATTGTTGTACAAGGATGCGGGATTGTTTGTCACAGGCCAAGGCGAGCCGGTCGATGCATTACGCATCACTACGAGCAACAGCTTCTTGAGTTTGTCGGTCCCCAATAACGCCGGGGTGCGTGAAGTATCATCTTCGGCAAATACTTTGCGAAAGAATGCGGCTAAGAGTTCCGCACGATACTTGCATTTCCAACGGCGATACCACGGCACTCGCGAAAACATTTCGCGGCCATGCTCTAGATAGAACTCTTCAATCTGGCTGACGCTCATCCCCCAGCACAATCCAGTGGCGATAATGGCCCCCGTGCTTGTGCCGGCAAACAGATCGAACTCATCGGCCAGCACGAGATCCCGATGGCCTTGTTGCTGACGCAGTAAATCTTCAATTTTGGCGAGGATTTGCAGGGTAAAAATTCCCCGTATGCCTCCGCCATCGAGTGCTAAAATTCGTTTCATGCGGACTCATTCCTCTGATGGGGAACAGGCCATTGCAGCATTCTTTTCCGGAGATTCTCGCGCGTTGCTAAATGTCTCCACCAAAGTGGCTTTCCCAGCGCACAATCGTACTCGACAATTTCACCGATACCCTCTTCCGGCGATCGGTTGACCGTTTCACTCCGCTAGGATTTTGTCACATCGAACCTCTCTGCGCACACCGCACTTTAGCTAGGTTGCATCTGCTAGAATCTCATAACCCATGGAGCAGTTTCTTGGTAGCAGGTCAGTTGAGAAAAGTGACGCGAGAGGTGACGTTCAAATTCCACGCGACATCAACCGCCTGCTGCTCATTGCCAAACCGGGGAGTCTGCGCAATCGATAGTTTCAACCCACAGAATTGCGTCAAGAAACAAAAAGTGCACCCCAAAAATTTGGGTACACCTTTGAAGTCAGCGATAAGGCCGTCGACCTAAGTCCTTACCAGATAAGTACGCCCGGAGGGACTTGAACCCCCAACCCCTGGTTCCGAAGACC
>NZ_JBGSQY010000006.1:0-2847 GCF_041737835.1 Bythopirellula sp.
GAGGGCCAGGATGAGGATGCAGCCGACGGGACAGATCACGAATTCTCGCATGGCGGTCTCCGATGTTTGAGTTAAATCAACGCCACATTGACGTTGACGCACTTAATATCGGAGAAAACTCGCGTGTGGCTCCGTGAAGCATTCCACACTCAACGAGAAAGTGCAAACCGCTGATCCAACGCCGCCGGTTTGGCGACGGGTTCCAGGAATTCTGGCATAAGCAATAATTGCCGCTGCCGACAGTCTTCACAGCCACAGCTCTCTGGATAACGCAGCGGAGTTTGCAGAGATACCTGCGCCATTGCTTTGCCGGCCATTTCCTTCCAGAACCGCTGGCAGTCCGGGCATTGCTCCAGATGGATGCGAATCTGCTCCGTAAGGCTGGGATCGAGTTTCCCAGCCATAAACTGCGGAGCATTCTTCCGCACGATGGAACAGGTGACACCACCAAAATTCGGCTCCTTGGAGTGCGACGGATCGAATGCGAAATATCCGGCACTGATCGCGATTAGGACCGCCGCCGACGCCCCTGCGGCTCTCGACAGGAATACACGGCGCTGACGAGTCCGCTCTTGGCCAGCAAATGCTGAAAGACTCCCTGGCGAGCAGGGCATCCAGTCGTCAATATTGGTGTTTGACTTGCTCATTAAATCCTTCTTCACGGGCCAGCGACGGATGCCTGCTTAAGCCGGGAACTGAACTACTCGTTAATTATCGGCTCATGGGAGCGAGACTTCTGTAAACCATTTCACATTTGGCATGGTTGATCCGATTTTACTCACGGGTCGGTCGCGTCTGGTTTCTTCAGTGACCGTAATTGAAACTGTTGGGACATCGCTGCTGCGGAGGTTGCGGCGGATAAAATTGGCACTGGAATCCCACGGTCTGCGGCAAGTCGACGGAGATCACGAACAACAATTTTTTGGCGACTAATTTTCAGCAGACCATCGAGTTGCATCTCCCCCAACAAAGCAGTGATCGTTTCGCGAGTCGCCCCGATAATTGACGAAAGTTCTTGATGGGAGAGTTTAATTTCCAACAAAACGCCCTCTGGTGACGGCCGACCGTACTGCTCGACTAGTTCAAGCAGCAAATGAGCCAATCGATCATGGTTTGAGCGAAACAATAAGCTCCGAAGTCGCCGTTCAACGCGCTTTCGGCGCAGGCCGATAAGTTTCGTCACCCCGAGAGAAATGTCTGAAAAATTCTCCATCAGACGCCGCAATTCATCGCCGGGGAGGAGGACGACTGTGCAATCCGTCGCCGCTTCGGCTCGTTCTTCTCGCTCCCCTACCTCAATTAGGGCCAATTCACCAAACAGTTCGCCCGGCTCGACGAAAGCCAGTATGGCTTGTTTGCCATCCGGAGTCGTTGAACAAATCCTGATGCGGCCCTGAGCTAGCAGAAAAGCGCCATCGGCAATATCGGACGGCAAATATACAGTGCTATTTCGTGGAAACTCGCGAATTCGCGCGCGCTGCTCCAGGCGGCTAAGATACTCGGCGCTCAGGCGCTGAAACAGGGAGCAATTTCGGACGTACCAAAGCCGTTGCGCCATCCGGAAGATACCTGAAATTCGTACGCGAATCTAAAGGAACCACTACCGCGATATAGTAAATACCGCAAGATAGTAAAACAATTTTACTCGTTCGCAGTCGGCAGCGATAGTTAGCTTGAGCAGGCGAGCCGTGCCCTTAGCGCAGTTGCGATGGGCTACACCGCGATGAGTAATTCAATGCCTCTGCCGATTAGTCGTCGGAAGAGACAGATTCTTACACTTGTCACCAAAAACATAGCGAATTGCAATAAGCACAACATTCGTGCGATAAACGAAATCTGATTTTCACTGCCAAGCAGCTAACTCGGCGCAAAATCCCTTCGCTGAAAGCTGAGAAACCGCCGATCCTGCTTGTACGGCGATTCGCCGACCCGCACCAACTTCGCTTTGGCCAGTTTATAGCGGTAGTTGTTTGTGATTGGATCGGCGACGCGATGAGATAAAGCGTTGAAAGGGTTCGGTGGGAACAGAAAGTAGGTAAACAGCAGCCCCGGCGGTACGGCGGGAGTGACCATTGCAATCGCCTCGATTTGTCCTTTGCCGACGCGGATATGGCCTTCCTTCTCCAACCACGAGAACTTGATCTCCTCCGCTTCCACGCGGTTGAATCCACCGGTTTGGATCAGCACGTCGTCGTTCGTCAGCCGCACCACGTCGCCGCTTTCGATGTTGTACAACTTGGCGTCATCCGGGTGAATCTCGACGAAGTTGCCGGGCCATCGCGCGGCCATGTAAGGTTTGCGGAGGTCATCGAACCCAGACTGCCAGTTCTCGTTGATGCGTCCGCACGTCAGCCAGAACTCACCCTTCTTCGGGTCCGGTTTGATCCTCACATAGAAGTCAGCGAATAGTTCCCACGGACTCTTGATTAGCAGAGCTTTGCCCGAGTGGGAGTTAAACGCTGTTAGCCACTTGGCGTGGGTCGTCGGGCCTTCAGGATCGGAGAGCTTCAGGGTGCTGTCGTGCAGCCGGGCGGTGCCGACCAACTTGCCTTGCTCGTATCGAACCGGACATTGGATGCCCGTCGTCCCCATCTCGCGGAGAGCGTCGTGGCCCTGCTTGCCATCCTGCTTCGCCTTCCAGACGAGTGGGTAATAGTCCAGCACGTCACCTCGACTGAACCGGGCAGCTTCCTCGAACACCGCGTTGTCGTCGGCCCAATCGTAGCCCGTGAAGCCCATCGCCCTGGCGAGCTTGGCGACTGCCCACCAGTCCGGCTTGGCCTCTCCGGGGGCGTCGTAGAACTTTGTGTACAGCCGCAGCCGCCGCTCGAGCACCCACTCTATCAT
>NZ_JBGSQY010000012.1:0-1652 GCF_041737835.1 Bythopirellula sp.
CCACGCTGAAATTGCCTTCCTCGTCCTCTTCGATTTCACCACTCTCGGTATCAATCTGTTGGAGCAGGATAAACTGGCCACTTCGAATGATCGACTCCGCGATTGCGGCATCATTGGATTCAGCCGCATCGGCAATTAGCCCACCAAGGTCTACGTGATCTTCTTCAGTTTCGGACATTCGAGAGTGCTTTCAAAAAGTAGTGTCGCGAGCTTTCGTGTCGCATCGTTAATTTTGGACTCTGCGTCGCAACGGGATACGTGGCGAACGGATTATTTGGATTGCCGCTGAGCAATGGCTGCCTTTCGGGCCGCTTCGAATTCGTCACCTGGGATCCAGGCAGGCATTTCCGCCTGCTCGGCGACGACTAACCCAACATGCATGAGCAACTGACAATCGTCGATCGCACCGGCCAAATCCCAGCTGTCGTCATATTCATCGCTTGGCTGATGGTAGGTCTTCTCCACCCAGGCTTCCAACTCAGCTTTCCCCCACCCATCCGGCTTGCCAATCACGTTGACGCCACTGTGCAAGTACACGCCGGGCACGCCAACTTGGGCAAGGCTAAATTGGTCGGAACGATAATAGTACCCGCGATCGGGAAAGTAGTCAGGCACCACGGTGCGTTTTTGCCAAGCGGCCACCTTAGCGACAATGACGTCCAAATTGGATTTGCCGTTGCCAATCAAGTTTAAGTCGTGGGTTTTCCCGAGGAAATTGATGCCGTCGATATTAATCACAGCCGCCATATCGCCGGGAGGAACCGGTGGCTCAGCCGCAAAATACTTGGATCCTAGAAGGCCCTGCTCCTCGGCACCGACGACGGCAAACATGATCGAACGCTTCGTCGGGTTTGGCATACTCGCGATGGCTCGAGCCATGGACAGCAGGCTTGCCGTGCCGGAAGCATTGTCGATGGCACCGTTGTAGATGTTATCGCCATTCTCATCGCGCTGGGCTGCTAATCCCAAGTGATCATGGTGCGCCATGAAAATCACATGCTCATTCTTCAATTCGGGGTCCGCGCCGGGTAGGACACCGATGACATTGCCGGTCGTCTGCTTGCGCACTCCCACTTTGAGATCGATCGACATCGTTATGCCCAGCGGAATCGGTTGAAAAACTCTTGAGCGAGCGAGTTCGCGCATGGCATCTAGGTCCTTACCGGCAAGTTCGGCCAATCGCATTGCGGCGGCTTCGGTAATCCACCCTTTGACATCGCTGCGAGGTCCGGTCTTAGCAGCCAATTCGAACTGTTCTCCACTCCACGATGTTTGAACGACTTGATAGGGATAGCCTGCTGATTCGGTCGTGTGAATGATCAACGCTCCAGCGGCTCCCATTTTCGCTGCCATCTGATATTTGTAGTCCCAGCGCCCATAGAACAAGCGGCGACGGCCGGCGAATAAGTTGGGATCATCAGCTGGATCATTGTTCATGATCACCAAGATCTTGCCTTGGACATCCACGTCCTTGAAGTCGTTCCATTGATACTCCGGTGCTTGAATACCGTAGCCAACAAAAACGAGCTCGGCGTCCTCAATAGAAACCTCCGGCTGAGCCTTTCCGCTGACGGCCATCATGTCTTCGTGATGCTTGAGTGTCAGTGTTTTCGAGCCATACCGAAAGTCGACTTTTTCAGCTGGCTCGGTTG
>NZ_JBGSQY010000019.1:0-2783 GCF_041737835.1 Bythopirellula sp.
GCGCCCTTGCAGCCGGTCTTCCAGGATCGACGTGCTGCCACACATTCCGCGCAACCGGAATAACGGCCTACTTGGAGAATGGCGGGACCATCGAGAAAGCCCAGCAAATCGCCGCGCACGAATCACCAAGGACGACGAAGCTTTACGACCGAACCGACGACGAAATTACTCTGGACGAAATCGAACGTATCGCGATCTAGCTCTGGCGATATATTTTCCGCCACGTTTCCTCGCGTGATTGCCGCGACATGGAGCTTTTGGTAAGGTTTATTCGTATCAACGTGGAATCAGGTGAGGATTGGAAAATGATGCGTCGGGAGGGCTTTCTCCAGGTCAAGGAAGCGGCCGCACTTCTCGACGTTTCTCCGAATACCGTTCGTGCTTGGGGAGCCTCGGGAAAGATTCCAGAGTATCGTCATCCCGTGAACCGCTATCGGCTCTACAAGAAAATCGATCTCGATCGAATTCTCCGGAAGCTAGAACGCCGGATCATGCAGTGAAATCGCTTTCCACAACAACATCGGCTGCCAACTCACTGCACCGCAACAGGAGGCCATTATGCAACTTGCCCAGTTGAGACCGGGCCTCGCAGTCGTCGGTCTTGAACCTGAACTGGTCGCCACCGTCATGGCGGTCGTTCCGATTGCTCAAGACTCAGTACAAGTAATTTATCGCCTACCCGATGGCGGCATCAAAGAGCGCCTACTTCACACGGCTGATGAAGCAAATATCTCCGTGCCCGCCACCGCCCACCCTTGGGCCTTCGACGGAGACGGCGCCGCCTTCAAACTCGCCTGTGAAGCCAAGCGGCTCGATCTCGCATTCTTGTTCGACCCGATGATGGCCGTTCACACTTCGAACGTCGATCCTTTGCCGCACCAGATCACTGCCGTTTACGAGTCCATGTTGCCGCGCCAGCCGCTGCGTTTTGTCCTGGCCGACGATCCTGGCGCGGGCAAGACGATCATGGCGGGCCTTTACATTCGCGAACTGGTCATGCGGGCGGACGCCCGGCGCGTTCTGATCGTTGCGCCCGGCAGCTTGGTGGAACAATGGCGGGATGAACTCTTCGAGAAGTTCGGCCTCGAATTTCGCATCTTCTCATCCGCTCTGGAGGAAGCCTCCCCCAGCGGAAACCCGTTCGAAGACCACCATCAAATCATCGTCCGCCTCGACCAGATGTCCCGCAATGAGGAACTTCAGGCGAAGCTCTGTGCGGCAGGATGGGATCTTGTCGTCTTCGACGAAGCCCATAAGCTCGCCGCCCACTTCTTCGGTTCGAAGCTGGAAAAGACTGGCCGCTTCCGTTTCGCCGAGGCTCTCGGCAAAGATACCCGGCACTTGTTGCTCATGACAGCCACGCCGCACAACGGCAAAGAAGAGGATTTTCAACTTTTCCTGTCATTGCTCGACTCGGATCGCTTCTACGGCAAATTTCGGGACGGCGTACACAAGGTCGATGTCAGCGACCTCATGCGTCGGATGGTAAAGGAGGAACTCGTCAAATTCGACGGAACTCCTCTATTCCCGGAACGCAAGGCGTATACGGTCAATTACAAACTCTCAAATGCCGAGGCCACACTTTACGAAGCCGTAACGAACTATGTCCAAACGGAAATGGGCAAAGCCGATCAACTCGGCGGTTCGCGAAAGGGCTCTGTCGGATTCGCTCTCACCACTCTGCAACGCCGTCTTGCATCCAGTCCCGAGGCCATTTACCAATCACTTCGTCGCCGAAAGGAAAGGCTTGCTGAACGCCTCCGCGCTGAAAAGCTTGGCGACCGGGGCAAACAGCTTCTCGCCGAAACCGTGGATTACGTTCCCGATGACGATGACGACCTGAACGCGGACGAGCAGGAGAACCTGGAAGAGAAGCTCGTCGATCAGGCGACGGCCGCGAAGACTATCGCCGAACTCGAAGCGGAGATCGTCATCCTCAAAGACCTCGAAGCCCAAGCCAAGGCCGTCGTGGCTTCTGGTCTGGACCGCAAATGGGATGAACTCTCGAAGCTCCTCCAAAACAATCCACAGATGCAAGACGAGGGTGGACGGCAACGCAAGATCATTATCTTCTCCGAGCACCGCGACACACTCAACTACCTGCACGCCAAAATCGCGGGCGTGCTCGGTTCCGCCCAAAGCATCATCACGATCCACGGCGGCACGCATCGCGACGAGCGAAAAAAGTTCCAGGCTCTCTTCCGCTCTGATCCCGATACCCGCGTCCTTATCGCCACCGACGCCGCTGGCGAAGGCGTGAACCTTCAATGCGCCCACTTGATGGTGAACTACGACCTCCCTTGGAATCCCAACCGCCTGGAACAACGCTTCGGACGTATCCACCGTATCGGCCAGACGGAGGTTTGCCATCTCTGGAGCCTTGTCGCCAAGGAAACTCGCGAAGGGGATGTCTGGCACCGACTTCTCGAAAAACTCGCCACCGAATGCGAGGCCCTGAAAGGAAAGGTCTTCAACATCCTCGGCGACGTATTCGAGGAGAAAAGCCTCAAGGAACTGCTGATCGAGGCAATCCGCTACGGGGATCGCCCAGAAGTAAGAGCGAAGCTATCTCAGCGCATTGACCATGCCTTCGACCACAACCACCTCAAAGCCCTGCTCGACCGCACGGCTCTGGCCCAAGACACGATGTCGGCGGATCGGCTCTTCAAGGTGAAGGAAGAAATGGAACGCGCCGAAGCCCGGCGGCTCCAGCCTTTCTTCGTTCGCTCCTTCTTCCTCAAAGCCTTCGACCCGCTTGGCGGAACGATTCATCGTCGCGAAGC
>NZ_JBGSQY010000026.1:0-41977 GCF_041737835.1 Bythopirellula sp.
AACGTGCCGCCCGCGCCGCCCGATCCTGCCCCCGCGCCACTGCGGGCGCTGCCACCGTTACCGCCACCGAGTATGGCTATGTGCCCTGCGGAATCGAAATTAAACATCGCGCCGGAGGCAATGGATACGTCGTCACCCGACCACAATGACAATGGGCGCGATCCTGTCGCCGTGACGACATCACTGCCAATAAACGTAAGATCGCCCAAGAAACGAAACTGCTGGATACCGCCAACAACCGACGTTTGCATGGAGACACCGAAGAAATCGCTCGCGGCATTGCCGTTGATGCTCATCACACCCGTGTCGGTGTTGAAGTGAATGGCGTCGGCAAGCACGGGCCGAGCAACGAGCGAAACGAACAGACCGGTAGCGCAAAACAATAGCAGGAAGCGGCGACGCATAAGATATGTCTCTTCAGGTGTGGTGACTGATCGTGGCCCAGCAAACGCGGCCTCTGTCTGTCGCCTAATTCAACACGATTGCGGGCGGGTGCAGCATAACCGCAAAGCAGTTACGGGGCAAATATTAACAATTGGCGACATTTCCCCAGCGTGGCAAAACATTCCATGTCGTGATCGGCAACGAATTCGACACAGAGTGTCGATCGACGCTGAAGAAACGGCGTTAGCCGGAGGTGTCCTACCTCCGATTAAAAACCAAGGATCGTAGGCAGGAATCCCGGATAGCGTGGCAATCCGGCTAAGGTCGTGGACCGCAACAACGTTAGCTGCGAGGCCGAGCGCAGCGAAGCCGAGCGGGTATCCTCGCAAGCATGTCACAAACAATGATCACTCCCCCCGACTTAGGCACGGCGGTCCTTGAAGTGGTTAGCGAACTGAAACCGGATTCGCTCTATTGAGCTTTCAGGATGCAGATTATGGAGCGGGAGGGTGCATAAACAACGATCATTAGCCCAGTAATGAGCGCCAAGCAACTCGGTTCGGGAATGGCCGTACCGACTGTTAGCAGCGTGTAGCCAGCCAGATCGCCCTCGGTGAGGTACTGCAAAGTGTAATCGGTGCCATAGATGGCAGTGGTAAGCGGGGCCCAATCCGAAAGAGAAGCGTCCCAGAAGCGAATGGCGTCGGTGCCTTGGACCCGCATTAGAAATTGGCTTAGCGAGTCGTCTGCGTTGCCTTTGAGAGCCAACATACCGCCGGTGGTCATGTTGATGAAACTGTCGCCAGGGGATCTAGAGTCGACACTAAGTATTCCGCCAACATGCACTAGCGCGCCATCCTTGATGGTAAGCGTGCCACTACCATAATTGCCAACAATGAGATGGTCGCTATTGATCCATGTGGAACCCGCGCCGGTGATGGTGACGATGCCGGTCGAGCGAATGCCATATCCGACGAAGCCGTTGATATTGCTGACCTGTCCGCCCGCTTCGACCGTAAGCATGCCATTTCCGCCGTCTCCGACATAAAGACCATTGTTGGTCCATTTAGAACCCGCCCCTTTGACGGTTGCCACGCCAGTCGAGAAAGGCGAGTAGCGGCCAAGATAGCCAATGATACTACTAACTTGCCCGCCCGCTTCGATGGTAAGCGTACCGTTGCCATCACGGCCGAGATAGAGTGCTTCGGTGTTGATCCACTTGGAGTCAGCTCCGGCGACCGTGGCCGCGCCGGTTGATCCAATTTGATAGCCAACGTAACCGCTAGTTGAGGCAATGCTAACTCCTTCAGTTATGCGCAGGCTGCCGCTTTGCCTGTAACCAGCCCCTAGGACGCCACCCGCGATTTGGATCGTCAGCACCCCCCCTGAACCAAACGAGGTGCTAAATTGATTGCTATGGTCGACATCAAACACGACGTTAGCATCCAGGACGGCGCCCTCTGTCACGGTGATTGTGCCATTGCCTAGGATATTGTCGAGCGTGGCAAACAGCGTCCCCGTCTTTACTTCTCCACCGTCGGAAACAGTGAGCGTACCACCACCAGAGCGGCCGACATAAAGCACGCCACTATTGGTCCATTTGGAACCCGCGCCGGTAACGGTAACGGTACCAGTCGAGCTATGGCTCTCGCCGAGAGAACCCGTACCACTCTCGACCTGCCCCCCCGCTTCGATGGTGATAGTACCGTTACCAGAATCGCCAACAACCAACTGGCCGCTGTTAATCCATTTGGAGCCAATACCGGCAATGCTGGCTATTCCCATCGAGCCAGTGGCATCTCCGAGTACGCTGGCAGAATTGCTGACCCAACCTCCGGCTCCAATGGTGAGCGTGCCATTGCCTAGAAAGCCGATAGCGATCGGGCCGCTGTTAGTCCACTTAGAATTTGTGTCGGTAATAGTGGCCACACCGGTCGAGTCAGAGCGATAGCCAAGGTAGCTGGTTCCGCTACTTATACCTTGCGCTCCTGCTTCGATGATGAGCGTGCCATTGCCATTGCGACCAACCTCAAGATTGCGGTTGGTCCATGTCGATCCCTCGCCCGTTAAGGTAACCGTGCCTGTCACTCCAGACTGATGACCGAGGATGCTGATCCCTGAAGCAAGCAGACTTCCCGCATCAACCGTCACGCTGCCATCGCTCGAGTTACCGATGTATCCCGTGTTGCTGCTCGTCCATGTGTTGACGTCGGGTTCGACGTTACCACTCTGCACGATCGCTGCCGAGAGGGGCGGAGCAAAAATAGCCAAGCCGCACAACAACGCACTTGCGCAGCAGACTTTTCCTACGACCATGAGACGATACCTGTTTGTACCCAAAGCGAAGCGGCCATCTGTCGAGAAAATGAACGGCTTTGATTATAGCAAATGACCCTGGCAAGAAACATCCAGGACCGTGTCCGTATTCAACTTTGCGGTACGTCGCTGCCGGTGACGGGAGTCAAACCAACGATCTTCTTAATTTCTTAATTATCTTACTCTCGCTATTTCCGCTGTACGACGCACCACACTATCCCCATGCCCATCGTCAACAGCCAAGCGCCCGGTTCTGGCACGGTCGTGCTCGTCGCCATGAGTGAGCCTCCGTTGTACTCGGCTTGCCAAGTGGCCAAATCACCCGCGCTAAACGGATTGGTTGATTCCCCTCGTTGCCATTTCAAAAAGTCTCGGCCGTCGACGGCGCCGTCGTTGTCGAAGTCGCCGGCCGTGCCGCCGGGGAGGACCACAAGCGAGAGGCTTGTCGGAGCGAACGCCACACCCCAACTCAAACCGCTTCCCAACGGAGCGGCCGAAAAATCGAAATTAGGCGCGCCGGTGATCGAGCCCGCCGTGAAGATCGGAAACGTCATCCCCAGAGTCGGCGCGAAGCCGACGCCCAGCGACACGACGAAGTCGCCGGCCAGGCTTGCCGCGCTCGTCACCCCGAGATTGTCGAAATCGGCGAGGCTGCGCAATGTGAATTTCAGATCGGCGGTGGATTGATGCGTGAGCGAACCGACCGTCGAGTTGTCGGCAGTCATCACGGAGTTGGCTTGCAACGTCACGTTGCGGGTGGTGCTCGCGTCGAGGAGTCTAAGCGTCCCGGTGTTCACGATGTCGGCCCGAATCTGACTGCCATCGCTGGCGCGGATCAGGCCGTTGTTGGTAATCGTTTGGCCGATCGATGTTTCTAAACTGCCAGAGGTAGCGAGGTCGAGCGTACCCAAACTCCCTATGGTGACGGCACCAGATACGGGAACAAAACCTCCCGATTGGACATCTAAGCTCCCCGTGCCAGCAGAGCCGATGGTGAGCGACGAACCCACGTCGAGTCGCGATCCCGATCCCAACACGGCTACAGAGCCAGTCGAGCCGGCGAGCTCGCCGATGACGGTCGAGCCGAGTGACTCGACTTTCCCACCAGACGAGATGGTGATTGTGCCGGTACCTTGGCGACCTACGCTCAATGTGGTGAGTGACTTAAGGAGCGAGTTAGTCCCACTGACAAAGCTGCTACTCATCCCACCGCTGGAACCGATCGTGATGCTTTGCGATTCCATCACACCAGCTGCCGAAATGTTGGTCGTGGTGCCGCGATCTAAGTTAATCAGTCCGTCCGACTCGACGCGGCCACCGGTGACATTGAGCGTGACGTTCGACGCCGCAGTACCACCGGTGCTGAATGAACCGTTCGACACGAGCCGCGCCCCGCCGCTGATCGTGGCATTGGTCGTGCCGCCGCTGCCGAGCACACCCATCCGCAGCCCCGAGTTGTATGTCGCCACGGCGTTGTTGGTGAGTGTCGCCGTGGTGCTCGCACCGCTGCCGCCCCAGTCGCTGATCGTGCCGCCGGTCGTGCCCACGGTCAGGAAGCCGTTGTTCATGTCGAGCGTGGCGGTGCCCAGGTCGAAGTATGACGGTGTGGTAAAGCTGCCGCCATTGCGGATCCGCGTGGTGGTGCTGCCGCTGAAGATGAAGCCGTTCGTGTTGGTTCTATTGAAAACTCCAGCATCCACGAGCAGTGTCGAACTGGCCCCCAGATTCAGCGTGCCGCCAGACCAGTCGATGCGACTTCCGGAGTTGAACGTGGCTCCACCGTTGAAGTTAACCGTGCCGCTTACGAGATTGAGATCGGCCTTATCGTCGAACGTGGCAAGGCCCGTGGTTTCGAGCGTTCCACCATCGACGTTGAGCGAGACGGTGCGATTCGTCGACCCGCCCCCCATGCGAAAGGTAGACGTCGTGCGGAGCGTGCCGCCGCTGGTCACATTCCCTTGGAACACCGCGCTCCCCGTGCCAGCGCGAAGCTGGCTGGCGGTCGCGAGGCCTGAGTTCGAGATTGTGACGGTCGCATTGCCACTCGAACCTGCGCCCCAGTCGCTGATGCTGCTCTGCGCCGTCAGCGTTGAGCCGGCGCCGGTGACGGTCAGCGAGCCAGTCACGCCATTGCCGACATCAATGTATTCACCGGCCGTGATGTCCCCGCCGCCGGTCGCTTTCAAGTGAACGCCGTTGTCGACCGTATGCGAGTCGGTGATCTGCAATAGGGCTGTGCCGTTGTACTCGAGGTCGACCCCCGAGAGTGCGTTGAGCTGTCCGCCAGAGTTGATGGTGGTCGTGCCGCGCTGCAGCGTTGTGTCGCCGGCGATGCGGAGCTCGCCGCCGCTGTTGACCCGCAGCTCGCCAGTCGGCTCGTCGAATATATAGGTCAGCGTCTGCACGCTCGAACCATTGTTGACGTCGATGCGGCCGTCATTAGTGGTTCCGATGGAGTTCGTCGTGACGGTCGCATTGTTGAGCGACAGGATGGCGTTGTTCAAGACGCGCACGTGAGGCGTGTTAAGCCGCAAATTCGAAACGCTATGGACATTGAGCGACTGAAAGTCGGAGTTCTTGAAATCCATCGCCAAGGTCGCGGTCAGCACTGCTCCGTTGGCGCCGGTAAACGTGTATTGTTTCAACAGGGGAGATTCAACGGACAGGAAATTGATTGTCGTACTTGCCGACAACTGAACATTGGTGACGGCCAGTGGAACGCCTGATTCGTTGTCGGGAAAAAAGGCGTTTTCGGTTGAGCTCGGCGGACCGGAATTAAAATCAACTATGAACCACGAGGTCGATGCAAACCAGTCGCTGCCAATTCCGCTCCATTGGTCGGCGCGGCTGGCGCTTGGGAGAAGCACGGCGAAGACGAAGGCGCACGCTTGGCGCAAAAAGAGACTCTCGGCAAGCCGAGACGGGAAGTGGCGACGCATAAATTGTGACTCGTCAGCTGTGGTGTCTGATGGTGGTCCCCACAAGCGCGGCCTCTGTCCGTCGCCTATTCAACGCGATTGCGGGCGGGTGTAGCATAACCGCAGTTCAATCGCCGAGCAAACACCGGGCAATCCGTCTGATTGGGAAACCTACGGCTCTATGGATTTACAGCCTCACCACCCGATTCCCGCTGACTTTGCGCACCAGGCCGCGCATTTCGAGCACGCTCACGGTTGCCAAGACGCGTTGCACTGGCAGGCCCGAACTTTCCGTCATTTCGTCGATCAGCGAACCGCGTGGTTCAATGGCTTGTAGAACTTGTGTTTCCTGCTCGTTGAGCGTCACTTCGATGGGCGCGCGGACTGTTGTGCCGTCATCGCGGCGGGCGGCCGTCGCCAGGGGGCCCAATTCTTCGAGTACGTCGTCGATACAAGTCACTAACTTTGCCCCGTCGCGAATCAAGCGATGCGGGCCCGCCGACAAGGGACTGTCAATCTGACCCGGGACGGCAAAGACTTGGCGATTCTGTTCGCCAGCATGCCGCGCGGTGATGAGCGCCCCGGAGCGGTCGGCGGCTTCAACGACAATCGTTCCCAAAGTGAGCCCGCTGATGATGCGATTGCGTTGGGGAAACATGCCGCTGATCGGCGGCATCGTGGGTGGGGCTTCGCTCACGACACAACCTTGCGCGGCAATCTGCTCGGCGAGTTTTGCATTCTCGGGCGGGTAAGGTGCAAGCACACCGCTGGCGAGGACCGCAATCGTGCGACCACCAGCGACGAGCGCACCACGATGCGCGGCTGTATCAATCCCTCGTGCCATGCCACTCACGACGGTGAAACCCGCGCGAGCTAAACTCGTGGCGAGCGACTCGGCTTGCTTCGTGCCATAACGACTGGCGTGGCGCGTACCGACAATCGCCACGGCGAGGCCGTCGATCTCTTTAAATCCGCCCCGCGCGAACAGCACGGCTGGTGGGTCCGGCAATTCTTTGAGCAAATGGGGGTAGCGACTATCCGCGGGCGTGAGAATCGCGATGTTATGTTCCGCCGCGATGCGAATCTGCTCATCGACATCAATTTCGTCGCGAGCGTTGGTGATGCGTTTGGCCAGCGTCGAGCCGATGCCGGGAACACATTGCAGCTCTCCCATCGACGCGGCCAGCACGGAAGTCGGCGAGCTAAAATGCGCGAGCAACCGCTGCATGGCCAGCGGGCCCACGCCCTGGACCATCGCCAGGCAAAGTCGGTCACGAAGCTGTGGGTCGGCGGTTTCCATCAGTGCCGACGATAATGCGGGGATGAGGCGAAAGCAACTATCCAACTCGCCGAGTGACAACAATTGCTAAGAACCCTATCGCGATAACCGCCAGGGATGTTGGTTCAGGAATGGCGACAAGATTTGACACAAATATGCCGTTGGTAACATCGCTGAAGCTTCCGAACTGGGCCCGAAACGTAATCTGGCCGCGCTCATTCATGTCTCCAAACGCAACCGTCGACACTGTGCGGAAATCTCCAGGTGCCACTTCCAAGACATCACCACTTTTTACGATCGATACGATGTTTCCGTGCGCGTCTTCGGCCCAAATGCCGTGATTGGGTCCCGTATTGGGCAGGACACCGGGAAAGCGACCATGAAAAGCAACCCGACCGTCTTGGGTCTGAGCAAGCAAGGAGACAAAAGTAAATTCATTACCCGGGTGCAGGCCAGAAGCTTGGTCCCCTTTCTGAACGACAAGGTTTAAGTCATCGGGTGTTCCGGACCAGATCCCCGAATTGTTCATCGCATCGATTCCAGGTCCAGCAAGGTCCGCGTTGAAGGCAAAACCGCCCGCGGCTGTTTTTGTTGGAATTGAGAGACTGGCAAAATTGACACCTGCCGGCATGCTGGGAGCTTGCGAGCCCGTACGAGCGATAAGTGTTGTTGTGCCAGCCGAATTTCGCCAAATTCCTTCGCTGTTTGTGTCATCAACATCGGCGCCGACCAATTCGGCCTGAAATAAAACTCGCCCAGCATCATCGACAAAAGGTAACTGGAAATGATCGAAAGTGACACCTGCTTGTGTGCCAGGCACCGCGTCACCTTCACGAACAATCGGCATGAAGGCACCGAGCGTCCCCACCATTACTGCTTCCTTAGCAGGGCTTAATGGATCGGGCTCTTTTATCGCCGCAGAGAATGCCAAATTCCCTGCTTTGTTGAGGGACGGATTTCTAATTTCAAAGAATGTGACCCCCGCCGGCATTCCAGCAACTTGCTCTCCTTCCCGGGCCGCTAGTTGGAGCGTACCACTGACGTCTGTCCAAATGCCTCGCGCATTAAAGATTATCGCAGGATCGAGTCTTGCCAAAAATGCGATTTGTCCTGCGGTGTTAATTACAGGAGGTTCAAAAGTCACAAATTCCGTCAATGCCACTGGACCAGGGCCGGGAACGACAACATCAGAGACTCCCGGAACGTGCTTACCAACTCCGGCAATCAGTTCTAAGCCATTGGGTTCGCTGTACCACAGTGCTTGGCCATTGTGAAAACTATTGTTTTCGTCGCTGCCAACCACTCTGCCTCGAACAATAGTTTTTCCGTAAGCACTGACAAAGTGTCCCTTGGGAAAGTTGATGTCGAACTCTTGGAAAAACATTCCTTGCGCGCCGTGATGATAGCCGGGGGGAGGACCCCACTCGCGAGCGACCAACTCCAGTGAATCAGCGTTCCCAAGAAGTAATCCCGTGTTGTTAATCATCGTCACACCGGGACCAGCCAAACCTGCAGCAAAATAAACTTGACCCGCTGAATCAATTTCGGGCAAACCAAAACCGCTGGCGGAAAGTGATGTTCCCAACACGCTCTGACCGGATAGAGCAATTGTCTGAATGGTCTGTCCGTGGGCGTTTGCCAAGCCAAAACCCAGGATCACATACAAAGAACACACGCCAAATATGCGCTTCATAAGATCGCTCCTCTTCAATCATGTTCCGTGAGAAAAGCATGCTATCTGCCTCGGACAGCAATCGTGAGAATATCCCGGGGTCGAGGGGAAAGCAACTAAAAAACGTGCTTGTGGCCCGTTTATTGCGGCCAACGTATACTTACTATTTGCGAGCCAAAATGCCATAAATTCGCCTTAGCACCAATGAAAACCCTATCTATCCAACTGCTGCCAGATCGCCTTGAGATCGCAAACGTGGCGGATTTGGTTTCACTGCTCAGCAATACTGGCAAAGAACTGGGAGCGTTAGTGACTGTTAGCGAAGGCGAGGACCGTGTCCGCTACGTTAACATCAATTTTGAACTTGAGGATCTTGCGAGATTATGGCAAGCACTTAAGCCGGAAATCGAAGGTCGTCGCTCCCTCAGCCATTCGACTAGCGTCGTTTGTGAAGGGAATAATAGCTGGGATGATTATTTGCTGTTACACCATTATGACTCCACGGTCGTCCTAGATTAAGATTCCCGACAACAATTCTGAAATTCGAATATGACCCCAATCGGCCACACTCTTACTGGACTCGCGATCGGCTATTTGGCCGTGCCGCGCGACACACCACCCAAGCAAAAGGCCATCGCGCTCGGCGTGTTTGCCCTGTTGGCGAGTGCGCCGGACCTGCCGTTCCCCTATTGGGGTCACAATGATTATCGCATTAGCCACAGCTTGATCATGACAACGCTTGGCATTTTGCTGATCGGCGGCTTTTTCGCGTTCAAATACAGAGGTCGCCCGCCGTTTACACCGACGATGCTTATCGCGGGAGCCATCGCTTGGTATAGCCACATTCTGCTTGATTCGTTGTACAATCACGCGATTGGCCTAGAAGTCGGTTGGCCATTGTTCGATTATCGCCTGAGGTTGCCGGTGTCGTGGCTCTCACCAGGAAACAAGAGCGCCGTTTTCAGCATGCACAACGTGAAGGTTGCGGTGTACGAAGTGCTAACGTTCGGGCCATTGTTGATGTTGTCGATACTTGCCAAGAAATATTTTCTTCCGCTCCGACAAAACCCCAAAACTGTAGCATCTCAGACCTATTAGTCCGCACGGCAAGTTATTAGCGCACTTGAGCGTCTATCAGCGGTTAACAATCTTCCAGCGCCGCCAGCACATCATCCACCCGTACGTCCTTCACCAATTCGACGTGCCCCAGCTTTGTGGGCAGCACGAATCGCAGGCGGCCTTCGTCGACTTTTTTATCGCGACGCATGATACGCACGAGTTCCTCGCCGTCGAAATCGGGGACCTTCGTAGGAAGTTGCAACGCTTCAAGCAGCGCCGTTTGCCGGGCTAAGAATTCGGCGTCGATTCGTTGCATGCGATGGGCCAACCGAGCCGCGCATTCCATGCCGATGGCGACGGCCTCGCCGTGAAGTAGCAAGCCATATTCACCCGCCGCTTCAAAGGCATGGGCAAACGTGTGGCCGTAGTTAAGAATCGCCCGCAAGCCGGTCAGTTCGCATTCATCTTGTTCCACAACGTCGGCCTTCAGCCGGCAACAACGCTCGATCACGCGGGTCAGCACGGCGGGATCGTGGGCATTGATCGCGTCGACGTGATGCTCCAAATAGCTGAAGAATTCCGCATCGAGGATCACGCCGTACTTCACGACTTCCGCCAGCCCCGCGCGATACTCGCGGTCGGGAAGCGTGGTGAGTACGTCGACGTCGATCAGCACGCCGCGCGGCTGCCAGAAAGCGCCGACCATGTTCTTCGCGCCCGGCAGGTTGATCCCTACCTTGCCACCGACGGAGCTGTCCACTTGGGCGAGTAACGTTGTGGGGACCTGAAAGAATTGCAACCCGCGCGCGAATGTCGCGGCGACAAACCCCGCCAAGTCGCCAACCACGCCGCCGCCGATGGCGATCACGATCGATTTGCGGTCGGTCCCCTCGGCGAGCATCGTTTCCCACAGCTCTTGGGCCACGTCGCCGCTTTTGCTGAGCTCGCCGACGTCGACCGTGAGCAAATGAACTTCCCACTCGTCGTCGGTGAGTTGATCGCCCAACTTGTCGGCGTAGAGTTCGTCGACCGCATCGTCGGTGATGATCACCGCGTGCGAGGCCTGGCAGCGCTCACGCAAGAAGGGAGACAACTGCTCGAGGTTGCCGCTACCGATTTGAATATCGTAGCTCCGCTCGGCAAGATCGACGCGCGTAGTAATGAGCGGCTGAGACACTTAAAACTTTCGGATTTAAGAGAGGATTGTACTTGTCATTCCGAAGGAGGCTTGCCGACTGAGGAATCTGGTTCGCAGCACCAACTCGGATTGAGGGCGTATCCATGCTGAGGCCAGATCCCACGGGTCGCAGAACTCCCCTCGGGATGACTTTATGAAATTCACTTGGCGGCAGTCACCCGTGCGAGGTCTTCGTCGGTCACGATAATCTTGCGGCAAAAGCCCGTGTGCATGCGAACGTATTCCAATTGGGCGGCCTCTTGCGGGTGGGCGTGGAGGACGGCTTCTAGTTGATAACGCTCGCGAGGATCGAGCTCTGTCCCCTCGGGCCAAATCGTGGCAGTTTCAACAACCAATGCTTCGCGATAGGGATCAAACGTGTCGGCCATGGAGGGCTCGGCTTCCTGGTGGGGTCCGGGGAGAATCGGGTAAACTGTCAGTATACTCGCGCTGGGCAGGATCAAAAAGACGGCCCAAACCCACGGCAGCGGAACGCTACCTGCTAACATTTTGGCGAAATCATCACATGCAATCAGGCAGCAAACTTGTACTCGGGATTTTCGGCCTCGCGCTCCTCGCGGGGGTTCTGTCGTGGTGGTATCGCTACGAAACGGCCCACCGCTCGACGACGTTTTGGGGGCCCAACTTCGCGGAACTGATTGCGCGGCCATCGGACGTGACCGGGTTTGAGTTAAGCGATTCAACGGAAGAAAGCGAGGAGACATATAGCGTTTTGTCAAAGGATTACGAGCGGCTCGATATCAAAGACCTCACGAAAGCACCGGGCATGGTTCACTTGCGGAATTCCATTCTGAGTGACCGCAACTATCGCTGGGAAGAACCGGTGAGCGAGTCCTTACAGAAGGGCGAAGGGTGGCGCTACTGTTTGCAATTCGCCGGTGATGGCCGCACGGCGACGTTGCTCTTCAATGAAGACTTCAGCATGCTCGGTCGACTGAACCAACGGAGCGACAACTTGCGCGGCGTCGATTGCCAGCCGATGGCGGAAACTCTGCGGGAATATTTTGCGAGCATCAAGGCTTTTCAGCCCGAAAGTAATGCTAGCAAAGCAGCCGACTGATCTGGGAACCATCGCGGTGCTTTTCTATACTTCGCGGCCAATTCCGCCGTAGGTCCGTTGGGACAAGTCCTACGGCTCGCTTGAGATTGAAAGAGGATGCCATGCGCTCGATTGCCATCATTAATCAAAAAGGGGGCGTGGGTAAAACTACAACCGCCGTCAACTTGTGTGCGGCGCTGGCCGCCCAAGGCTATCGCGTGGGCTTGATCGACATGGATCCGCAAGCGCACGCCTCGTTGCACCTGGGGGTTGGCCATGAACCGGATCGACTGAGCGTTTATGACTTGCTCACAAGCGACGCCACGCTGGCCGACGTTTGGCATGCGGCGGGAGACAACTTGCTGGTCGCACCGTCGCACATCGATTTGGCCGCCGCGGAAGTGGAACTTGCCGGCGTAGTGGGCCGGGAGTTGATTTTGCGCGACAAGCTGGCTGCTGTGGCTGATCAGTTTGATTATGTATTGATCGATTGCCCGCCGTCGCTAGGGATTCTCACGATCAATGCGCTCTCGGCCGTGGACGACGTGTTTCTTCCGCTACAGCCTCACTTTTTAGCTCTGCACGGCTTGAGCAAATTGCTGCAAACGATCAATCTCGTGGCTCAACGGCTCAACGACCGCCTGCGGCTGGCGGGGGTGATGTTCTGCTTGTTCGATTCGGGCACCAAACTCGCCGCGGAAGTCACCAGCGACGTCGCGGCGTTCTTTCAGGATGCCCGAGGAAAGAAAGGCGTTTGGCAGGACGTGCATCTGTTCGCGACGCGAATTCGCCGGAATATTCGCCTCGCGGAATCGCCCAGCTTCGGGCAATCGATCTTCCAATACTCACCCCAATCTGCCGGGGCGGACGACTACCAAGCGCTCTGCGATGAGGTCGTGACGCTTTACAGTGCCAGTGAGCTTCGAGCCGCAGCGTGATGACAATAGCCGGAGAGCAACGCCTCTCCGGTACCCGGGCCTGCGTAGCGGCCCGGCTATCCTGCGTACCTGTTAATCTGTAGCGGTTCTTCCGCCGCGGCAAACCCTGCCTGTTGAAGATTGCGGATTGCACGGGTCGTATCTGTTCGGCCCAGAAAAACATCTGCAACAGTCGTAACCGACGGCAATCCGTGGCCCTCTTTCTGGCCGATGGGAATTATGAGCGAAATCTCCGGTTCCGCTCGTAGCCGCTTTGAATATGACCCACCCGTTTGACGCCGCTCGCTGACGCCCCGTCAGCCGCTTTTGGCAGGATGCCGAAGGCTCATGCGGCGCGGTTCCACAAGGATGTGGGATCGATAAATCGCAAAAGGAGTATGCGCATGAAACTCTCGTGCACCACGCGAGGGCTGTGTGTCTGGATTGCCGTCGTCACGCAAGCCACGACCTTCTTCTCGGCCAACTCAGTTTTGGCCCAGAACAACGGTTCCTACGTCAATTCCTATCAAGCGGCTTATCGCCCTCAGCCGTCATATCAACAACCTCATCCGGCTTACCAACCGCAATACAACGCGGGCCAGATGGGCAACGTCGCACAACGGCCGTTTGTGCCGGGGCCACAGGTCCAACAGCCCGGTTATCAGCCGATGCAGAATGTGCAGGCTCAATATCCGCAAACCCAATACGCGAACCAGCAACAATACGCTCCGCGGCCTCAGCAATATCAACCGCAACAATTTCAGCCGCAATACGTGGCGATGGCCCATCAACCGGCACCCAACAGCGTGCCGGCCATTCCCCAACCCGTGGAAACCATTCCCACGGGGCCGGCGATGCAACAACCCAGCACGGGTTATGCTCCACAAGGCGGACCAACAACCCCCACTGCTGATTACTCGCAAGGTGGTGCTGGCGGATACGAAAACTATTCCGCCGGTGCTGGTGCCGTCGGTTGTGAAAACTACGGCAGCTATTGCCAACCTAACTATGGCGACGGCAACGTGGGTTACGGTTGCTGCGACACATCATGCTGTGCTCCGCGTCGGCATTGGTTCGGCGGCGTGTACGGTTTGTTGATGGAACGGGTTGACTGCGGCAACGGTCCGATTGCTTATGAAACCTCGATGCCAGGTGCCGGTCATTATCCCACGTCTGACGAAGTGGTGATGAACTACGGCGATCTCGATGGCGACATGCAACCCGGTTATGAAATTCGCTTCGGTGCGACGTTCGCCTGCTGTGGTGGTCCTGGCGGCTATGGTGGTTGCTGCGATCCCTGTGGCTCGAGCTGCTGTGGTGGCACGCTTGGCTGGGAAGTTGGCTACTGGGCCATCGACGAAGAATCCACGAGCGCCTACGTCGACGTCATGCCCGGCGATTACATGTACACCATGAAGCGTTTTGATCGCCTCCAATACTACTACGATGGTGTGTGGCGGCCCGTGAATCACTTCTTTGCTTACGGCGTTCCCACGCAAGATTACTGGACCGGCTGGGGCAATATCGCTCCGCGATTAACGTCGGTTTATACCCGCAGCAGTTTCGATGCCCAGAACATCGAATGGAATCTCGTGGGCCTCCCCACCATAAGCGGTGGATCGTGTGGTCCTGCGTGTGATTCGTGTGCTGGCGGTGGGTGCGATTCCTGTGCAGGTGGTAGCTGTGGTGCGGGTGGCTGTGGCCGCTTGGGCGGACGCTGTGGCGCCTACTGCTACTGTGGTCCTCGTTGGCAATGTTCGTCGCAAGTCGGCGTGCGTTACTTCCGCTTCGACGACGACTACATGTTCCAAGCCGAGGGCGAAATGTACGACTACGGCACTTCGTCGTGGACCGGCGATATGTACTCGCTCGCCTACTCGACCAGCGTTGAAAACCAACTCGTCGGTTTCCAATACGGCGGCAGCGGTTATTATCACCTGGGATGCTGCGGCCGGGTGGCTCTGCACTTTGGCGCCAACGCTGGTATCTATGGCAACTACATCGAAATGAACCAATGGTTCAGCGGTCAGGTTCGCGACATGGGCACGGGCATGGATTACAATGTGATGGCCGAGGACGACAACATCGCCTTCTTGGGAGAATTGCGGTTGGGTGCGAGCTATCAATGCACCTGCAACTGCCGCGTGTATGGTGGTTACCGTGCCTTGGGCGTGACGGGCGTGGCGCTGAACTACAATCAGTACGCTTCGCCGACCGATCAGCCCTACATCAACTGCGATGGTTCGCTGTTCCTGCACGGCATTCAGACCGGTGTGGAGTTCATGTACTAACTGCTATGAATAACACAAAGCCCGGGGAAAGTTTCCCCGGGCTTTTTTTGTTGGTGCAACTGCTCAGCATCACAAGCCCGCAAACGCGGCACGGGCAACAGCACGAATGTCAGTAGGGCAACAACCGTGAGCCGGAACCAGGGTGAATCGCAGATCACGGCTGTCGTACGCGAAAAATGGCGCGTCGCGAGTTGGCGGGTTTGACGAAACATAATATTGGCCTCCTTTAAACATTGGCCAAATATCTAAGCGCAAGCCGGGGGACAGTGTTACAGCGCTTATTTAGCCCCGCCGCTTGCTACGGGTTTTGGAAATGCGCCGAGCTTTTTTCGAGCACGGTGCAAGCACCGCGGCTAAATATTTGGTAAAATGAAAGCCCAGACTTCTCGCCTATTCAGGAATTTCTCATGTCGCGCTCGACCCGCCGTTATTTTCTGCAACAAGGTTTTCTTGCCGGTGGCGCTTTGGCACTCGGTTCTCGTGCACTTGCCGCGGCGAATACTAATTCACAAGTGAATCTGGGGGTCATCGGCCTCGGTTGGCGGGGGGGCGATTTGCTCAAAGCCTTTTCGGAAGTGCCCGGCGTGAACATCGGTGCAATCTGTGATGCCGATAGCGCGCTGCTGGCAGAAAAAGGCAAAGCGTATCCCGACGCCAAACAATATGGCGACCTACGCGAACTGCTAGACGACCCCAACATCGACGCGGTTGCGATCGCCACGTGCAATCACTGGCATTGCCTCGCCGCGCTCTGGGCGATGGAAGCGGGCAAGCATGTCTACGTCGAAAAGCCGTTATGCAATGCCCACTGGGAAGGCCAGCAAGTCGTTAAGGCCGCGCAGAAGCACAACAAAATTTGCCAAATCGGCACGCAGCAGCGTTCGGCTCCCATGCAGGCCGAAATCAAAAGCTTGTTGCACGACGATAAAATGCTCGGCCCCATCGAATGGGTCCGCGTGAATCGCTATGGCATACGGCCCAGCATCGGCAAACGCGAAACACCGCTCGAACCACCCAAGACGGTTGACTACAACTTGTGGCTTGGCCCCGCCACGGATCAGCCCATTTATCGCGACAAGTTCCATTACGATTGGCATTGGGATTGGAACACCGGTTCCGGCGAAATGGGCAACTGGGGCGTGCATATTGTCGACGACGTTCGCAACAACGTGTTTCGCGACCAAGTCGCGTTTCCCAAGCGAGTGGCCGCCGCGGGAGGACGCTTCGCATGGCACGACGCGGGCAACACCCCCAACGTGCATTTTGCGATTCTCGACACAGGCGGCATTCCCGTAGTGATCGCGCTTTCGAACATTGCTGCGGATGCCGAAAACAAAAAGCAGCCCCCCTGCCCTGGCCCGGGAAGCGGCTACATCGTTTTCTGCGAGGGTGGCCGTTTGGAAGGTCAGCGCGGCCAGGCGAAGCTTTTTGATAAGGATGGCAAAGTCGTTAAGGAAATCGAAGGAACCGACGGCATGGTAGTCCATCAAAAGAATTTTATCGATGCGATCCGCGATAGTTCGCCCCAAACGCTCAACGCACCCGTGCAAATCGGCCACCATTCCACGGCATGGTGCAACTTTGCCAATTACGCGCAGCGCGTGGGGCATGACTCGCAAACCACAAACCAGCCCTCGGCAATGTCCCTCGCGCCCGAGTCGACGGCCATCCTTGATGACCTGCGTAAGCTCATCGGGGTGCATGATGGCGAAGACGTGGCCAACTCACTGCAAGTTGGCCCTGTGCTGACGTTTGATTCCGCCAGCGAAAAGTTTACTGGCGAGTACGCCGACGTGGCGAATAAATTCATACGTACGCCTGGGCGCGACGAGTTTGTGGTGAAGGAAATATAAACGCCGCTAAGCCGCGAGCGGCTGGAGCGTCATTACCACCAGCATCGTCCAGTCGATATATTTTTCGGCGCGTGGATATTTCTGTGCAAACGCCACGTCGGGGGCATGCTCCGTGATGCTCACGATTTGAAATCTGGCTTGAACTGCCGCCATCACGAAATCGCTGATCGAATGGTTGATGCTTCCCACGTGAACGATCTCGCCGGAATCAGGATCGGTGTAGCGGGCCTGACTGCCGCGCAAAAACATCGCCGGGTGCATGGCGGAAATCACCGCCTGACCTGACGGCTTCAATACACGTCGTGCTTCGCCAAAGAACATCGCCAGGTCACGGATATGTTCGAGCACCAGGCCGCTTACCACGGCGTCGAACTCCGCATCGTTAAATGCCAAAGGCTCGTGTAGATCGTGCTGCGAGAAGTTCACGCGCTCGGCGAACGGTTTTTGCTGGGCCTCGGCCAGCATGCCTGCTGAGAAATCAACGGCTGTGACATTGGCCCCTTGCTCGGCCAGTCGCAACGCATGCCGCCCCGTACCGCAGCCCATGTCGAGCACGGCGAGGCCGCTAACTTGGCCAAGCGCCGCGCGAACCACTGGTTCTTCCAGGGCAATGAGTGGGTTGGCGTCGTGATCGTAAACCGCCGCCCAACCGTCGTAGCCTGTCTGAACTTTTTCGAGTGGGTTGGACATGGTCGTACTACTGTGCCATGCATCGCGTTGCGATGCGGCTAACAAACTTTCGTAATTGTGTCGCCCGTGCGAATGAGCCCCGCTTGCACCACGCGCGCGTTGATACCACGCAGATGGAGCTTTTTTCCCTCGGGCGAGTTCACAAACTTCGTGGCGTCGCTGCCGTAACGGCTCGTAAATTTCTTGCAACCGGTATGCGGTTCGGCGGTGACTTCTAAAATGGCCGTGCCGATGGCTATCTGCGAACCCGGCGGCAGATTCTCGTCGCTCAGATCGAGATCCACGTAAAGTTGATCGCCGGCGAGCGGCCAGCGCTCGCGATCTTGAGCCACGAGCGATGCCACGCGGCTGTTCATGATGTTGATTTGGCAATTGGGATCGGCCGGCCCACCATGATAATTTCCGCGCGATAGCCAACTATCGCCGATCAAACCTTCGGCAACGTTCAGCTCGGCCTCGAACAACATTCTGCGTTCGTTCACCGCCGGACGGCAGACGATCATTTCCAGCACGCCATAATCCCGCGGCGCTTGGCGGATCGTGTCTAACTCGGCTTCCAATTCGGGAAGTGTGAGGTGGAGGGTTTGGTGCATGGCAATGTCTCAAGAATAAACGGCATCGGGACGATGCCGGCTAACTCCAACGACAATTTCACCGACAATCGGGTTCACCGTTTGGACTGTTTGCCCATCAATCGCCGCAACAATGTGATCTGCCCCACGTGGATCAGCTCGTGCATGGGGCTGTACTCGATGCCCCCCAAAACGGTCGTAAACGCGGGGTGTGGTTTTTCCAGCGGCACGTCGACTTCTTCATCCGTCTTACCAGCAAGTTCGGTGAGCACCTGAGCTTGCACGCCGTCGAAGATTCCTTTGATCGTGGCAACCGAAGGATTGTTCTCGGCACTGGCGACGGGAGTCGAACCGATCTTGAAGTTGTCCCACAAGGTTTGGGGGATCAGCGTCTCATCTTCGGGAGTGCGGCCACGGAGCCGAAATAGGCATAGCCCGTATTGCGATGCCGCGATGTGCCCGACCTGCCAGGCAATGTGAGTTGTGAAGCCCGGGGGCGTCCAAAACCAGTCAGTCTCGCTTAGGTCGTCGAGGAACTGGCTGGTGTACAGGCGGGCGAATTGAATGCGATTGGCAGCAGCATCGAGACGAGCTCGGGACATGGGTGCGATCCTCAGGACAAAGCAAGTTAGCCGGGGTCGTTCCGACCCCGTTGGGTCATTATTCACTTTGGCCCAGGAGCCGCAATCCGCCCCACTGGTTCGCTCGCAATTGCCGCAGAACGCGCGCACAAAAACAGCCCGGCGCAACGTGTGCGCCAGGCTGAGAGAACAATGTGCGTTTCGACTTCCGAACTAAGCGCCAGTGGGGCGACGGAAGTATTGATAGGCCGACAGGACTTCGTACAAGTCGCGCGAGATGGTCACGTCGTCGACTTCAAAATCGCCCAGCCAAGTGCGTTGGCTTTCGACGGCATCGACGATCAAGGGAAGAATTTCACCGAACGAAACCGTCACGGTGTCTTCGCTCTTGGAGATGACCCGCGATTCGACTTCCACGGGACCACGATAAATCTTCAGATGTGTATGCATTCGAGGGTTCCTTCCCATCGCGTGTGGACTTGAAAGGGCCCAGACATCCTTGTCTGGCGCGCGTTTCCGCGGCGCCCCCCGGTCCGTCTCAGCTAAAATCGGCGGCCTCAAGAGCCGACTTGCATCCAAATTAAAGAAAAAGCAGATTTTTCCGTGAACGACTGCTAGCACGCTGGCGGGAAGTTTGCGGCTAAAGGACATAAGGGCTTGCACCATCGGCAGATCGAAGCGAAGATCGGCGAACCGACACTTGCTAGCAGCGTACTAATATCCCATGGACTTCAAAGAACGACTTCAACGTGCCACCGAGCGTGGCCAAAATGCCCGCGATGCCAAGGCTCGCGAGGAAGCGGCCCGCGCGCTCAGCGAGGAAGAATGCCGACGGCTCCATAGCAAATATCGCCTCGAGCTCACCGAGTACATTCAAACGTGTCTCGAACAGTTGGCAGATAACTTTCCGGGCTTTCGCTATAGCGAGATCGCCGACGAAAAGGGCTGGGGCTCGACCGTGCAGCGCGATGATCTGTCGCTGCAAGGGGGCCGCCGTGAGAATCTCTTAAGCCGGTTCGTGATCACCGTCGCGCCCCACAATCAGTACCACGTGTTGGCGATGGACGCGCGGGGGACAATTCGCAACAAAGAAATCTTCACCCGCAATCATTATCATTCGCTCAAAGACGCCGATCTCGACGGCTTCAAACAATTGATCGAGCAATGGGTGTTGCAATACGCCGAGCAATACGCGGGGGAGTGAGCGTCTTACGCTTCGGCCATCGCCAACTGCTTGAGCGCTTCGAGGCATTCGATCACTGTTTCGCGAGTCGTGTCGCGCCAGCCTTCGCGGCGCTGCGCGATGATCGCCAGCTTGAACTGCTCGAAGGCATCTGCCAGATCATCGGTAAGCAGTTCCACGTTCACGTTGAGCGGGGTGCGCTTGGCCACGGCTGGTGTGGCGGCTGTGGTTTCGGCGTCGTCAAAGGGTGCGTCTTCGGAATCGTCTTCCGCACTCTCGAAATGCTTGCGTTCGCGTGTTGGATCTTCGGTGGTGAGTGGTTTTACGTTGGTGGTTTTGGCGGAAGCTGGGTCGCTTACTGACTCTTGCAGGCCCGCTGAAGCGGGCGCCGCCAGCGGTTCTTGGAATTCGTTATCCTGCTCCAACTCCGCACGTTGCTCGGCGGGGGGGGTGCCCATCGTTTCCCAGCGCTTGCCGCGCATTTGCGAAACGGACCAATCATTCTGGATAGCCCCTTCGAGCCACATGGGTGCGTCGTCCCAATCGAGCGTGGCCTGAAAGTGGCTCCAAAAGAGCCCCGGGTATTGCTCGAACTCCGCGCCAAAACGCTGGTACACCCGCCGCAGACGTCCCACGTGTTGGCTGGTCACACCGCCGACAAGCTGGGCCCAAGCTTCGTCAGAATAATCAGTCACAGGAGAACCCGCGGTGAGCAACGCTTCGCGCCATTCGCAAATGATGCGGCCTTTTTCCCAATTGGTTGTACTGACGAGCCGATTCCATTGGCCGACAAATGGCTCGCTCGATTGGGAGAGATCGGTTTCGACAACGGAAGTATCAGCGACGTTTTGTGTGCCCTTACCCATGAATGGACGGTTCCTTGTGCGGCAAAGATTCCTAAATGTGAGAAGCCAGAACTGCCCTCAAGCAATCCTGGGGGGCGGATTCTAGCATGGCTAGCACTCGCACAACCACTGGCCGATGGCCGCAGTGCGACAAGAATTCACAAACCCAACAGACGAGCAGCCGGCGGAACCGTTATTGCTCGTAGATTTTTACAGGCGTGTGGCAGGCGCTGCCCCACAAAACTTCGCAATCACTACGATCCGCGCTGGGGATAACTTGTCGATAAAGAAATGACCAATGTCCAATGACCTAATGACCAAGCGATCAATCTTAAGTTGGTCATTAGTGATTTGGTCATTGGTCATTGCTGCTCGGCGCGCTCATCGGAGACAAATCCGCAAGTTTTATGGGCGCCGTCGCAGAATGGTTTGTTCGCTGACTGGCCGCAACGGCAGAGCGCGATCGCAGGCTTGTCTGTCGACAAAGAAAACGGATTGCCCGCGGAATCGGCGAGCGTGAATGGGCCTTCGATCACCAGCGGGCCGTCGGGTCGCAAACGGATTCTGACTTCGGACATGATGGCTTACTTTTTGGCTTTGGCTTGTTCGCTTGGGTGCAACAAAAACAACACACGGATCGGCTGTTCGGCAGGTTCTTCGGCCTTCTTCGCGATTTTGTCGCCGACCCGCGCGGCCTGTTGTTGCTGGGCGTAGCCGTAGAACTGATTGCGGCGGGTGTTGACTTCGTCCTGCAACTGTTGCATTTGCTCGGGCGGTTGATCGGCACGGAACCTCGTGGCCCAACCTTGTTGATTGACCTCCGCGGTTGCGTTGGCCGTTTGATTATCGACGGCGGGCAACGAATTGAGCGCCGTAATCATTCCCTGCTGTTCGGGTGTGATCGTGTAAGCAGAACGCTCGGCCTTGTTGGTCGCCGCGCGGGAATACTGTTGGTACCCAGACAGTCGCTGCTTTTCGGGTTGAAGATTCGTGCCGCTCGCCGACGGATCGACCTCGACCGCCTCAATGGCTGTGGTGTCGTTCGCGCAGGTGAAGAGAATCGCTTCGATCTGCTTGGGAGGGGCTTCGACCAATACCATTTCAGGCTCGGCTCTTTCGGCGTCGGCTTTCATATCACCTGCCGGCGCTGTCGCCATGCCGCCACCGAAACCACCTCCGGCAGGCGATGGTGCCGACAACGTGCGAGCTCTTGGCACGCTTTCCGCGGCGAAGGTATCCGCGCTTGAAGCTTGTCCGGGGGCAACGGCACTCGCACGGTCAGCGCCCGACGTTTCATCGACAACCTGCACACCGTTGGAAACCAGCAGCCGATCAAAGGCCTCGGTGCCGGTGCGCAAATCAGCGAGTGTCAAATGCACGATACCGAGTTCCTCGTTGCTGCTAGCAAGTGCGTCGGTCACCCGAGTTGGCATGGCGGGCTGCATTCGTGGAGTTTCCACCCGCAAGGCCACGCCCCCGGAACGCCCCGCATCGAGGATTGAGTCATCCGCGGGTACCGCGGCGGTCGCCGGCGGCTGTGTTGCCGAGCTGGCGGCCAATTCGCGCTCAGGGGCAGCCACCGGCTCGCGCATTTCTTCGGGAACATCAAACGCCAGCGCATCACGTTCGCGAGCCTCTTCGCGTAGTTCGCCGTCATGGACTTCGATCTTCGCCACGTCGCGATTTTTGACGCGATCGTCCTGCGTGAACATCAACAGCAACGCGGCAGCGATCGCAATCGCTGGCCACATCAATCGCCGCAACGGGCCCCTGCGATATTCAGCTAACTCGACTTTGGGCTTGTCCCGCACTTGGGCGAGCACGGCGGAACGAACGTCCTCGGCCACACGCAACTTAGGCAACGAACGAAGCGTGCCAGCCAATGAGCGCATTACGGCAACCAACTCCCGCGCGGCGGGGTCATTCCGCAAGCGTTCTTCAACAACGGCGCGCTCCGCCTCGGTGAGCTCGCCATCGACGTAGGCGCTCAACAGTTCGTCGTCGAAGTTCAGGTTGTTGGTTGGTTCAGCCATATCAGATAATTATTAACTCGAATGCATCAATCCATAGAACGCGGATGAACACCGATTAAACTGATTAACGCAGATCAGTGAAAATCCGCAAAATCAGCGTTCGTCTGCGTTCTCATTCTTTAATTACTTACCTTATTTTCCAAACGCTCCTTGAGTTGCAACCGCGCACGGAAGAGCCGGCTGCGGACGGTTCCCACGGGTAAATCCAAAATCTCGGCAATCGTTTCGTAGCTGCAATCCTCCATTTCGCGAAGCACCAAAATTTGGCGGTGCTCTTCGCTGATCTCCAGCAACGCCGCCTGCACGAGCTCTGCTTGCTCGACGCACATGGCCAGCTGTTCGGGCGGCAAGCTCTGGTCCACCGGTTCGGCTCCGCTAAGTTCTCGAATCTGTTGGACCGATTGTTCGTCGTAACGACGTTTGTTCCGCCGTCGATACGAACACGCCATATTCAGCGCCACGCGGTACATCCAGGTGTAAAACTGTGACGAACCGCGAAACGACTCCAGCTTGGTGTAAGCTTGCACGAACGCATCTTGCAAAACCTCGCTGGCATCGTCCGGCGAGCCGAGCACACGCACCAATGTGTTGAACAAGCGATCCTGATAACGCTCGACCAGCGCACCAAATGCCTGCCGGTTGCCCGACAACGTGGCTTCGACCAAGTACGTATCGGTACGTAGCTCGGCACAAAGCCCGGCGGCGGCGTTAGGCAGTTTGTCGGTCACGCTCTTCTCTGTTTAAGGTTTTGACGCGGGCAAACCAATCGAAGTTCCATAAATCGCGAATAGCCGCCAGCGCAAGCTGGTGGTCGAACCGTCCCACCGGCTCGCGCCGGGGGCTATTCGTGCTACCATTGGACCATGGACCCACTCAGCTGGATAGACGAAGAACTCGCGCTGCTCGAACGGAGCGATCTGCTGCGCAGCCTGCCACCGGGGTTAACTACGGCGGGAGCCCTGGTTGAGATCGACGGCCAGGAAATCATCAATTTCGCGTCGAACGACTATCTCGGTCTCGCAGCGGACCCGCGTTTGGCCAGTGCCGCCGCGGAGGCATTTCTTCAGCAAGGCGTCGGCCGAGGGGCCAGCCCGCTTGTCAGTGGCCGGTCGTCGATACACGAGCAATTGGAGAAACGGCTCGCTCAGTTTTTTAACACGGAAGCCGCCCTGCTCTTCCCCACGAGCTTCGCCGCCAATGCAGGGATCATTCCCGCGCTCACCGATGAAGGGGACGCAATCTACGGCGACGCCAAAAACCACGCCAGCATCATCGACGGTTGCCGGTTGTCGCGCGCGGAGCGGCATATCTATCCTCATGTCGACATGGAAGCGCTGGCGACGATGCTGTCGCAGGGCAAACATTATCGGCGGCGACTGATCGTGACCGATACGCTCTTCAGCATGGACGGCGATTTGGCACCGCTGGGGCAACTGACGAAACTCGCCGCGGAACATGACGCGATGTTGATGGTCGACGAAGCTCATGCGGTCGGAGTCTTCGGCGCGACCGGCCGGGGAGTCGTCGAGCATTTCGCGACGGAAGACCCCGACTTAGAGAAGCACGTTTCGATTCGCGTCGGTTCCTTTGGCAAAGCACTTGGCGGAGCGGGTGGCTTTGCGTGTGGCAGCGCGGCGCTCATTCGTTGGCTCGCCAATCGGGCGCGGACCTATGTATTCTCCACCGCCCATCCGGCCGGGATCAGTGCTGCGGGATTGGTGGCCCTTGATCTCGTTGATCGCGAACCAGAGCGGCGGCAGGGACTTCTCGCCCGTGCGGCGGAGTTGCGTATCCGGCTCAACGACCAAGGCTGGGACACGGGCCGTTCGACGAGCCAGATTATTCCCGTGGTGATCGGCTCGGCGGAGCGGACGATGCGAGTTTCCCAAGCTTTGCGAAAACTGGGAATTTGGGCCCCCGGGATTCGGCCACCGTCGGTTCCTGAGGGGGAATCGCTGCTGCGGCTCGGCTTTACCGCGAGCCACAACGACGAAATGGTCGAAAAGCTACTCAAATCGCTCGCCGAACTAAGCTGATAGCCGCAGGCGGCAGCCAGCGGACTCGAAGGTTTCACCACCAGCTGCCGCCTGCGGCTAATACCAAATTATGTGACTATTGTGACGGTTTTCGGGATTGGCCGAGCGAACGTAAGTTACCGTCCAGTAAAAACTTGACGCTCGCGGTTGGGCCACTTACCATCGAAACTAGGAGAGATTGCCTCTTCTACCCGGTTTAACAGTGAAGTTGTGCTTATCGCCCACGGGAGTTTCTCTTGGCGCTCGTTTTGCAAATTGTGTTGGCCATAGTCCTCTTGATGGGCTTGGTGTCGATCTTTCTCGCCACGAAGAATTGGCATTGGAGTTGGGTGACCATTGTCGCCTTCATCCTGCTCAGTTCGCTTGGCTATTTGATCCTCGCCACCGAGACGATGCGCATCCATCGCAACCTGCGGACGAACCTCGCGCGGCTCGAACAACAAATCACCACGCTCGAACAACAAAACATCGTCCTGCAGCGCGGAGCGGGCACTGACACGCCCGGCATCGTGCAGATCAAACATCAATTGCAAATGCTCACCCGCGAACGGGGTCGGGCCTGGCGGCAGGTTGCTCCCGCGGGTGCCCCTGATGCTCAAGGTCGATTCCCCGTTACGATTGAAAATCCCAAGCCGCACGGTTTGACCGTCGACACGATTGTGTATGGCTTTGAAGCGGGGCCGAGTAATCCCGCCGATCCCGCTGACGGCAAGCAGTATCTGGGCGAATTCCGCGTCATCGAAGTCAATGAAAACGGCGCGGTGCTTGAGTCAATCAACCTGCTCGATCAACGCACGGGGGAACGGATCGCCCGCAGCGCGGCTCCTTGGAGCTTGTACGAAACGATGCCGATCGATCGTTACAAAACGTTCGCCGGGTTGAGCGAAGAAGAAATTCGCAAGCTGCTCCCCGATGCGATGGTGGCGGAATACCTGCACCACGATCAAGAAGCGACCGACAAAGACAACCCACGCGATGTCGTGGGGGTGGACGAGAACGGGCAAATCCTCAAGCCGGAAGAGATGGGCAATGCCGCCCGAAAAGTGTATCGCCGGCCGCTGATCGATTACGCCTTCTTGTTTGCCGATCTGACGCGGAAGAAAGTCGAGCTGATGGCCAAGGTCGATGCGGTTCGTGAGGACAACGTGAAACTGGAAGCAGCGATCGCCAGCGCGAAAAAGCTGGGCACCTTCCGCGAAGAAGAAAAGACACTCATGTCCAGCGATCTAGCTGGCATGCAAGCGGATCGCCAAGCCATCGAAACGCATCTGCAAATGGTGAAACGACAACTGGACAATGCCAAAAAGCTGATCGACGAATTGCTAGCCACGAACACCGATCTGGCCAACGAATTGGCCCAGCGCGAAGCGTCGCTCAAGCAAATGATCGATGCCACGGCCCCCGCCCCCGCCACGGCGGTTTCTTTGCCGTAGTTGTCTTTATGCTTTTAGCCGCAGCCGGTAAGCGGCGGTTTATTCCCTTGCGCGAGATTGCAGGGGACTTACGTCCCCCGCTCGCCTGGATTTGTTGCCGTAGTCTCGCGGTGCCCTGTGAGCTACTATTTCCGCATGGGACTCTACGACCGAGATTATGCTACCGAACGTGAACCGGGCTATCACTTCAATGCGCCGCAATCGATCACCACGCAGTTAGTGCTCGTGACGGTGGCCGTGTATGTGCTGCAAATGTTTGCCGGGCCGCAATTCACCGACCGCCTGGAATTGACGGCCGATTGGTATCGCGCGCCGTGGAATGTCTATCGATTGCTGACCTACGGGTTTTTGCACGACCCGGGGTCGATGTGGCACATCGTGTTCAACATGTTCGCGTTGTACACGTTCGGCAAGCCAGTAGAAGAAACTTACAGCCGGGCCACATTCGGTTGGTTTTATCTCACGGCAATTGTGTTTTCGGGACTGGTATGGTCGCTTTCTGAAATGGCTGCTCCTGGTGGTGGTGGCGCGGCGGTGGGTGCGTCGGGGGGCGTGGTCGCCGTTGTGATTCTATTCGCGCTTAACTTTCCGCATGCCAAGGGGATGGTCTTTCCGATTCCTTTTCCCATTCCAATGTGGGTGTTGGCTACTGCGATTGTGATAATGGACTCCTGGGGCGCGATGACCCGTGCTGGGGGCGTGGCATTTACGGCTCACTTGGGTGGGGCGCTGTTTGGTTGGATTTTCTTTCAAACCGGTTGGACCCCGGAACGCTTGTTCAACAAGCTTGGCGGAGGTTCGAAATCGCGGAAACCGAAACTGCGCGTCGTCGATCACGAAGACGAAGTGGAAAGTGCCACCGAGCAAGAACTCGACCGCATTTTGCAAAAGATTCAAGCCGAAGGTCAGGATAGTCTCAGCTGGTCCGAACGGCGGACCTTGGAACGAGCAAGCCGGGAGTTTCAAAACCGGCGGAAATAGTATCACTACAAGCCGCAGGCGGCAGCCCGCGTTAGATCCAGTGCGACCGCGGGCTGCCGCCTGCGGCTAGAACGATACAAGGAATCACGCGATGGCAGGAGGCCGACGCCGATGGATCTGGGGACTCGCGGCACTCGTGGCAGTGAGTCTTGTGCTGAACTTGCGCGAAGTCGCCCAGGCCGCCACGACTGAACAGAAAAATTCTTCAACAGCCAATGGCATGGTTCAACTGTCTGGTGGCACGTTTCTGATGGGAACTCCGCGATCCAGCCCCGACGATCAACGCCCCGTGCATCGCGTGGTGGTGAAACCTTTTTGGATCGACACGACACACGTCACGAATCGCGAGTTTGCCGAATTCGTCGCCGATACGAACTATCGCACGACCGCCGAAGAGCGTGGTTGGTCGCTATTATTCAATCGCGAAAAAGGAAACTGGCAGCAGGTGGCGGATGTTTCCTGGCGGCATCCCACGGGGCCCGATAGTTCACTCGCCGGGAAGGACGATTTCCCCGTTGTGCACGTGAGTTGGCATGACGCAGTCACGTATGCGAATTGGGCGCAGAAACGTTTGCCGACCGAAGCCGAATATGAGTTCGCCGCGCGTGGCGGCTTGAGCGATGCGCAGTTTCCTTGGGGCCGTGAGTTAAGTCCCGAGCGCGAATTCCAGGCGAACTACTGGCAAGGGAAATTTCCACTCACGAATCTCACGCAAGACGGCTATTTTGAAGTCGCCCCGACCAAAAGCTTCACTGCCAATCCTTATGGTCTCTACGACATGGCGGGGAATGTCGCCTGCTGGTGCGGCGATTGGTACGCGGCCGATGCTTACGGACGAAGCACCGTCGGCAACACGACAGGCCCCCAAACGGGCACCGAGCGCGTACTGCGGGGGGGCAGTTGGGCTTCCACCGCCGAGAAAAGTGACGGCCTCCACGTGGGGGACCGCGCTCACGCCGTGCCGTCGGAAACATCGAGTTGTATTGGTTTCCGCTGTGTAAGGGATATCAGATAACCAAGCCACAGAGGTCACAGAGAACACCGAGATTTTGTGTTTTATCTCGGTGAACTCTGTGTGCTCTGTGGCCAAGTTAATTGTGGCTAGGGTTTCCGGTTAATGTGATCTAAAATTGTTTTCTCGGAGAGCACACATGTCTACGCCACAAAAAATTCTCATCACCGGCGCGAGTGGTCTGATCGGCACAAGGTTGACTCGTGCCCTCGAGGCCTCGGGCCATACGGTGCTCAAAGCTGTGCGGCGTGCCCCGAAGAATGACCGCGAGGTTTTCTGGGTGCCCGAGCGGGGTGAGATCGACAAATCGAAGCTCACGAATCTCGACGGCGTGGTGCATCTCGCCGGTGCCAACATCGCCGGGCAGCGGTGGTCGGATTCCTATAAGCAAGAAATCCGCGAAAGCCGCGTCAAAGGAACACGGTTGATCGCCGCCACGATTGCCGCGCTCGATCACAAACCGCGCGTGTTTGCCTGTTCGTCGGCCATCGGTTACTACGGCGATCGTGGTGAGGCCGTGCTTGATGAATCGAGCGCACCGGGGGAAGGTTTTCTGCCCGATGTGTGTGTTGATTGGGAAAACTCGACCAAAGCGGCAGTCGACGCGGGGATTCGCACGGTGCTGATGCGCACCGGTGTTGTGCTAAGCACCGAAGGGGGTGCGCTCAAAAGTATGTTGCTCCCCTTCAAGCTTGGGGCAGGCGGCATACTCGGAAACGGCAAACAATACTTCAGTTGGATCGAACTCGACGACATCGTGTCGGCCATGCAGTTCATCCTCTCGAACGATTCGCTCAAAGGTCCCGTGAATCTGGTCGCGCCACATCCTGTCACGAATCGCGAGTACACCAAGACGTTGGGCAAAGTGCTGGGGCGGCCCACGATCTTGCCAATGCCGGCGTTCGCCGCTCGGTTGGCTTTGGGCGAAATGGCCGACGAATTGTTGCTCGCCAGCACGCGCGTACTGCCTAAGGAATTGGAGCGTGCGGGGTTTTCGTTTAAATATCCAGAGTTGGAACCCGCGCTGCGGCATGCTTTGAAGTAAGCGAGTGACCCTGGATCGCGTTGCTATCCGACTATCAGTCTAACCATTGAGCCGACGTTCTTCTGATGTTTGAATAACCGTGTTGTTGGCGCGTTTCGCGAGTGTCTGTTTCCAGCTTGCCGATAACTCAACGAGCGCTGCGAGTTCCTTCGCGGCAAGCGCATTGTGCTTGTCATGGTGCATCACTTGGTTCGCGCGTGCTATGGTCCAATCGTCATGCGATCGTTCGCTCAGCGTTAGCGGCATCCCCGTCTCGACCAAACCTTCTTTGAGCACACGGAAATACCAACCTGTTTTGCCGTTCTCTTGCACTTCGAGCGCCAGAGTTTTGCGCCGCCAACGCCGCGCGAGTTTCCAGCATGGTTGCCGCGGCTGTGAGACTTGCACGACAACCGAATCACCCACTTGCCAAACATCGCCGATGCAAACTTGCTCTTCCGTTAAACCAGCGATGGTAAAGTTCTCGCCAAATGCGCCCGTCGGCAAGGGATGAATCGCGAGCTCATCTTGCCAAAACGGATAGTGATCTAACGAATAAACGCAGATCGCCTTATCTGGTCCGCCATGCACCGCGAGATCTGCCTGCCCATCGCCGTCGATGCCATTCACACGCGCAAATGCCGGCTCGCTCACCGGTTGTTTGAAGAAGCCCGTAGTCCATGGCTTGTCGGAAAGGTCGTGTTCGCCGGTCGGCTGCACTTCGCGCGGCAAACCCAACTGGAGCGAATATAAGCTAGCGAAGGCCATCATGATCTCACGAAACGTAGGCTTTGCGGAGCAAAAGAATCGATTTTGCGTTTTTTAAGGACATGGGCAATGGCTGCTTGTTGATCAGCAGCGGCCTATATTACAGGAGCTACAAGCAATTGTGCCGGTTCACCTTAAGGCAAAACTCATGGCCAGTCTCCGCTCCTTCCCCGCGCTACATTGGTGGTGCTGCGTTCTCTTGGCATCCGTTTTGGGTTGCGGCAGCGCCGTGAAAAACGATTACGTCCCGCCGCCGCCACCCAGCGTGACGGTCGAACTTCCCGTGCAGGAAGAGATCACCGAAACCAAAGATTACACCGGCACGACGCGGGCGTTTGAGGAAGTCGAAATCCGCGCTCGCGTGGAAGGCTTCTTGGAAGAAATCAATTTTCGCGATGGCGAAGAAGTCAAAGCGGGGCAACTACTGGCAAAGATCGATGACCGCCCCTTCAAGGCGGCACTCGCTCAAGCCGAGGCGAGCGTAGCACTGGCCAAAGCTCGCTTGGAAAGTGCCCGCGCGGGGTTAAGCCAGAAAAAAGCGGAGCTCGCCAACGCGCAAATGGAACTCAAACGCGCTGAAGCCGTCGTCGCACGTTCGCCGGGGGCGATCACTGAATCCGAAGTCGATTTACGCCGCACGAACGTCATGACCGCTCAGGCGATGGTCGAAGCCTCGCAGGCCGACATTGAATCGGCCCAAGCCGAAATCGCCGCTGGAGAGGCGGAAGTTCTTAAGGCTCAGTTGAATCTCGATTACACACAAGTCCATTCTCCCATCGCAGGCCGCGCGAGTGCTAAGAACTTCGACGTGGGGAGCCTCGTGGGTCGGTCCGATTCGTCGCTGCTCACGACGATCACCCAATCGGATCCGATTTATGCTTACTTCACACTGAGCGAAAACGATTTTCTGGAATTCAACCGTCAACGGATCGCCGAAGGCCGCGTAGCGGGTGGCAATCCTGGCAAGCATGTTTATCCCCTGTTCTTGGCGTTAAGCGATGAAGCCGACTTCACCCACGAAGGCTATTGCGATTACACGGATACGTCGATCGACGAAAGCACTGGCACGTTCATGGTCCGGGGACGATTCGACAACCCCCAGGCTTTAATTCCGCCGGGAGCGTTTGTGCGGATCGAAGTGCCGCTCGGTCAAAAAGAAGCGATGCTCGTCAATCCCACCGCCGTGGGCCGCGATCAAGCAGGTGCCTATTTGATGGTTGTTAACGACGAAGACACCATCGAGATGCGGCGAGTCACCTTGGGTCACGAATACAAGGGCATGCAAATCGTTGCCGATGGCGAGCTCCAACCGACCGACCGCGTGGTCGTGAAAGGGATTCAGTTCGTGCGTCCCGGTTTGAAAGTCACGCCCCACTTGGCCCAGGAAGCGGCTGAAGAAGCAAAAGCTCCCGCGGGAGAACCGGCCGCATCATGATTTCGCACTTCTTTATTGAACGACCGATTTTCGCCAGCGTCATCTCGATCATCATCGTGATCGCGGGGGCGATTTCGCAATTGGGCCTGCCCATCGCGAAGTTTCCTGAGATCACGCCCCCCACGGTGCAGGTGACCTGCTACTATCCTGGCGCGAATGCCAAGGTGGTCGCCGAAACGGTCGCCGCGCCGATCGAACAAGAAGTCAACGGCGTTGAAGACATGCTCTACATGTCGAGCACGTCGGCGGACGACGGTTCGTACGTGCTGAACGTAACGTTCGAAATCGGCACGAACATGGATATGGCGACCGTGCTCGTCCAGAACCGTGTTTCGATTGCCCAGCCCAAACTGCCCGAAGAAGTTCGCCGCCAGGGGATCACGACCAAAAAGCAATCGACCGCGATTTTGCAATTCATCGTGTTGTCGTCGTCGAATCCCAAACTCGATGCGTTGTTCCTGAGCAATTACGCGCTCATCAACGTCAAAGACGAGCTCAGTCGCATCAAGGGCGTGGGGGCGGTTGTGTTGTTCGGGGCCGAAGAATACAGCATGCGGGTGTGGCTCGACCCGGCGAAACTCAAAGCCCGGCAACTCACGACCGAAGACGTCGTCAACGCGATCCGCGAGCAGAACGTGCAAGTCGCGGCCGGCCGGTTGGGGGAACCCCCTACCCCGGCGGACACGGCGTTTCAATTGGTGGTCAACACGCAAGGGCGCTTGAAGGAAGTCGAGCAGTTCGAAGATTTGATCGTCAAATCCGCCAAGGGTGGCCGCATCACGCGGGTACGCGATGTGGCTCGCGTCGAACGGGGCGCAAAAAACTACAACCGTTCGTCGCAATTCAACGGCCAGCCGTGCGCGTCGCTCGCTGTGTATCAGTTGCCGGGGGCCAATGCCCTCGACGTGGCCGATCAGCTCAAGGCAACCATGGAACGCCTCAGCAAGGCCTTCCCCGCGGCGATGAAATATTCGATTCCGTTCGATACGACAATGTTCGTCGACGCGTCGATTCACGAAGTTTATAAAACGCTCGCCGAAGCGATTGTGCTTGTGATCCTGGTGATCTTCCTATTCCTGCAAGACTGGCGAGCAACGTTGATCCCGTGCGCGGCGATTCCCGTATCGCTCATCGGCACATTCGCAGTCATGGCGGGCTTGGGCTTCTCGATCAACATGCTCACGCTCTTCGGTATCGTGCTGGCCATCGGCATTGTAGTCGACGACGCGATCGTGGTGGTCGAAAACACGATGACCAAGATCGAACATGGCCTGGCACCCAAGCCGGCAGCCATCGCCGCGATGGATGAAATCACCGGACCGATCATTGCCACCACATTGGTACTGCTCGCCGTGTTTTTGCCGACGGCCTTCATGGGGGGCATCACGGGGCAACTCTACCGGCAATTCGCACTCACGATTTCCGCCTCGGTGACGATCAGTGCGATCTGCGCATTAACACTCAGCCCCGCGCTGAGCGCGATGCTGCTGCGGCCTGCTCCCGAGAAACGCAACATTTTGTTCCGCGGTTTCAATCACGGCTTCGATAAGTTTTCAAACGCCTACGACGGCCTTGGTCGGATCATGGTCCGCCGCGTGCTGATCGTGCTGGTGATCTTTGGCGGATTGTTGGCCCTCACGGCGATGGGCTTTGGCCGCTTACCGACCGGCTTTTTGCCTGTGGAAGATCAGGGCTACGCGTTTGTGAACGTGCAGCTTCCCGACGCCGCTTCGGTGTCGCGGACCCAAGCCGTGATCGAAGAAATCGATCGTATCGCGGCCAAGACCCCCGGCGTGGCCAATCGCATTTCGATCACCGGCTTCTCGATCCTCACCGGCGTGAGCGGCTCGAACAATGGCTTCATGGCGATTGTGTATGAACCGTGGGACGACCGTATGTCGCTTGAGGAAAGCCAACAAGCGATTATCGGCCACTTGCGCCGCGAGTTCAGCAAAGTTGAAGAAGCAGTTGCGATTGTGTTTCCGCCGCCAGCCATCGACGGCTTGGGCAACGCGAGCGGCTTTCAGATGCAATTGCAAGACCGTGGCAACGCGGGGCTTGAACAACTGCAAGCCGTGGCCAGCGAAATGGTCACCGCCGGGAACGCTCAAACAGGCCTACAAGCGCTCAACACAACCTTCCGCGCCGCCGTGCCGCAGGTGTTTGTCGATATCGACCGCACTAAAGTGAAAACACTCGGCGTGCCGCTCAACACGGTGTTCAACACGCTGCAAGCGTACTTGGGTTCAACCTATGTGAACGACTTCAACGAGTTCGGCCGCACGTATCAAGTGCGCGTGCAAGCGGATCAGCAATATCGCCTAAATGCCGATGCGATCAAGAGCCTCGACGTACGCAATGCCAACGGCGACATGCTTCCCATCGGCACGTTCGCCACGGTCTCCGACACGCTGGGGCCGCAAATCGTGCAGCGCTACAATCTCTATCCGACGGCACAGATCAACGGCGAAGCCGCGCCCGGCTTTAGTTCCGGTCAGGCCATCTCGCTGATGGAAAAGATGGCCGATAAGACATTACCCACCACAATGGGCTTTGAATGGACCGGCATGTCGTTCCAGGAAAAGAGCGTCGGTAACGAGCAGTATTTGATTTTCGCCTTGGCGGTGATTTTGGTGTTTCTCGTGCTGGCCGCGCAGTATGAAAGCTGGACCAGCCCCGCCGCGGTGATTGCCGTGGTGCCGCTGGCCATCTTGGGCGTGGTAGTCGCGCTGATGTTCCGTGGCGCGGATAACAATGTGTACACGCAGATCGGCGTGGTGCTGTTGATCGCGCTCGCCAGCAAGAACGCGATTCTGATCGTCGAATTCGCCATGGAACTGCGCAAACATGGCAAGAGCGTCGCCGAAGCGGCGACCGAAGCCGCGAAGCTTCGTTTCCGTGCGATCTTGATGACCTCCATCGCCGCGATCCTCGGCTTCATTCCACTCGTGACTTCAACCGGAGCGGGCGCCGCCAGCCGGCAAGCCGTGGGCAATGCGGTCGTGGGAGGCATGAGCGCCGCGACAATCTTCTCGCTGCTGTTCGTGCCGACGTTCTTCGTAGTGTTCCGCGGCATGAGCGAATGGGGCTCAAAACTCCGCGGGAAGAAAAGCGATGCCGTGGTTTAATTTTTGAAACCACGAATATATTTCTAGGCGAGCCGTAAACGTCAGTGCCCGGAGTTTTTCAACACGGGTAGCACCGATACTTCGTCTGCAAAAAGCGCTGCGTACTCAATCGCATGACCAGACAAGTATCGGTGTGCGTAGCACAAGAAGTTCTCTGCACCGACCACCTCTTGTCGCAAGCGACACCGACACTCGACCGGTTACACCGAATTTATAGGTGACCGCTCGCCGGTCGAGTGTCGCTGCCACCCCATTCTCATTGCCGCGCATGTCGACATGGCGTGCCTAACTTTCAGCGGTGGCTAGCACGCTATCGCTCTCGGTTTTCCGTTGCATGACACGGGATTCCCTGCTGCAAGCTCATTAAATTCCTGCGAATTCGCGAATTAGCCGTGCGCGGTATGGCTTTTGCTTCTCTCTTCCGATCCCGCCTGAATAACCCACCTAAATTAACACTGATTACTTAGACTGCACGCAGTCAGCTAATCGGTTTCTAATTGCATAACCCCAATGGATGGATTTTGATAATGCGCAGCGCATTAGGTTTTTTGGTCGACATGGATGGCGTGATCTATCGTGGTTCGGAATTGATTCCCGGCGCGAAGGATTTTATCGACCGTTTGCTCGAAGAGCATGTTCCGTTTTTGTTTCTCACCAACAACAGCCAGCGCACCCGTCGCGACGTGGCCACCAAACTCAATCGCATGGGCGTTGAAGTCACCGAGCGTCATGTGTTTACCTGCGCAATGGCCACCGCTCGATTCCTTGCCAAGCAAAAGCCGCACGGCACGGCCTATGTCATCGGCGAAGGGGGCTTGCTGCAAGCCTTGCACGAAAACGGCTACGCCGTGGTGGATCGCTCGCCCGATTATGTCGTGGTGGGCGAGTGTCGGACCATCACGCTGGAAATGCTCGAACGGGCCGTCGACTTGGTGCTCGGTGGCGCGAAATTGATCGGCACGAATCTCGATCCCAACTGCCCGACGCAACATGGCACACGGCCCGGCTGCGGGGCGACGCTCGCTTACTTAGAAGCGGCCACGGGCAAGAAAGCGTTCAGCCTGGGGAAGCCAAGTCCCGTGATGCTGCGGATGGCGCGCAAAGAACTGATGCTCAGCACGTCGCAAACCGTGATGATCGGCGACACGATGGAGACCGACATCCTCGGCGGCGTGCAAATGGGCTACCAGACGGTGCTCGTGCTTTCGGGCGGTACGCGGCGGAGCGATCTGGCGAACTTCGCGTATTGCCCCGGCATGGTCCTCGACAGCGTGGCAGAGCTCGCCGACCGCACGCGCGAGCTGGAGGAAATTTTCCCACCGATGATTTCACGCGCCGACGACACGCCGCACGATCTGCAGGAGTGGATCGCCGCGCATGCGTGAAGATTTGGAACCGCGAATCAAACGAATTGCACGAATAATCGGCGAGCCGTGAGCGTCAGCGACCGGAGTTCGTTCGGAGTTTTTTCACGCTGAGACGCGGGGGTCGCGGCACATCAATACCAGAGGAATTAGGCACGCAGTTACTGTTGCCAAGCTCTGAGGTTCGGGGACTTGTCTTGGATATACAGTGATGTTATTTGTCCGAGTGAAAAACATCCGAGTCGATAGATTATAAGTCGGATCGGTCGGCGCGCTCAGCGGAGAAACAAACTGAGGAAGGAATTGACTTGTGCCGCTTATCGCAAACGTGAAGTAAGGATTGATAGCTCCAGGCCCGATTTCGAGATCAAGTGCGAGAACGCCAGGACCTGTCTTGGTCACACTTCCTGTCAAACCCCTGCCCAAGTAGGAGTAACTTGTAATGGTAGGATCCCATCGCACTTCTATTGGAAAATCGACAAACGAACCGTTGGCTGGTTCGAAGATTTGTGGCCGTTGCGCGGTGATGTCGCTTAGTCCAAAATTTTGAACTTCGAAACTGTACGTCTCAATGTCTAGCGGCGTTGACTCATCAGCGGTATTGAATTGCCATTGCCCAACGATCGATTGGGTAAGTTCTGAGAATGTGTCGAACTCAAGCGAGCCAAAGGGGTCAAAGGAGTCATTGTTACGGTCAAAGACGAGGCCGCCGGGAGAGATGAACTGCTCGATTCTGCCATCCAAATTTAGTCGAGGGAAAGGATAGTCTCCCACTCCGAAAACGTAGTAAACGCTGTTGTCGGGTCGCAGCCTTTCATTAATACCGACAGACAGAACACGGTTGATGGCGGCGTGAACGGCTGCGATCGGCGTTACGCAAATGGCGACTAAGGCAATCGCGCAGACAACGACACATTGAGATTTTCTCATTACCTCTGCTCCTTTCAAACCAAGAAAAGGTTTTTGTTCCGGCTTTGATTATGTCGCCGGGACGTTATTCGCTGCAAGAGAATTTTGGGGTGAACATAGGAGTATCTCCCGGACCGCGCGGCGGTCCGGCTAGGGGTTGACCTACCGTTTACCCATTTTCGCGCTTCGCTGCGCTGACGCTTCGCGGCGCGGCTAACTTTGGGCCCGTACGCCTAACCCCAAAATCTTGCGGTTTTTGGCCGTTTTGCGGCACTCTGGGGCACTTCTGTAGGCATTGTGAGAACTTGCCAATCAGTTAAACTAGGGGTTTCTTCACAGTCCGCCCCCGCCAGTTACTATCTCGCAGCCTACAATTCAGTCTTTGGGGAACAACGGTTTTGATGCATTCTCAAGTTGTCGTATTGGGTGGCGGTCCCGGCGGATATGCCGCGGCGTTTATGGCTGCCGATCTGGGGCTCGAAGTCGCCATTGTCGAAGCCGATCCGCGGCTGGGGGGAACCTGCATGCTGCGGGGTTGCATCCCGTCGAAGGCCCTTCTGCATGTGGCCAAAGTGATCGCCGAAGCCCGGGAAATGGAAGAATGGGGGGTCAAATTCGAGCCTCCCCAGCTCAACGTCGACACCCTGCGGGCCCGTAAGGAAAAGGTTCTCGACACACTGGCCGGGGGACTCGCGCAGCTTGCCAAGCGGCGCAACGTGAAAGTCATCAACGCTCGCGGGATTTTCGTCGATTCGCAAACGCTGCAACTCGAAGGGGGCAACCCCGCTACTTACGAGAGCGAGCGGATCACGTTCGACCACTGCATCGTCGCCTCGGGGAGCGTCCCCGCCGTGCCGAAGCCGTTCCAAATCGGCTCGCCGCGGGTGATGGACTCGACCGGCGCTCTCAAGCTCGAAGAAATCCCCAAAACTCTGCTCGTGATCGGCGGCGGCTACATCGGCCTGGAAATGGGGACCGTCTACGCCGAACTCGGCTCAAAAGTCTCGGTCGTGGAACTCACCGACGGCCTTCTCCCCGGAGCGGATCGCGACCTCGTGAAACCGCTGCACAAACGGTTGGAGAAGCTGTTCGACAAGATCATGCTCGGCACGAAGGTGGTGGCGATCAAAGACGCCGGCGATCACGTCGACGTGGAAGTCGAAGGTGCCGATGGCAAGAAGACCTTGCAGTTCGACCGTGTGCTGATTTCGATTGGCCGGCGACCGGTCACCAACGGCATGGGGCTGGAAAACACGAAAGTCACGGTCACCGAACGGGGCTTTATCGAAGTCAACGAACGCCAGGAAACCTCCGACCCGCATATCCTCGCGATCGGCGACGTGGCAGGCGATCCGATGCTGGCCCACAAAGCCTCGCACGAGGGCAAAGTCGCCGCGGAAGTGCTGGCGGGCGAACCCGCTGCCTTCGACAAGGTGGCGATCCCCGCGGTGGTGTTCACTGAACCGGAAATTGCCTGGGCCGGTCTCACTGCTGACGAGGCGAAGCGCAAGAACATCGAAGTTCAAATCGCCCAATACCCCTGGCAAGCCAGCGGCCGGGCCATTGCCATGGGCAAGACCGACGGCCTGACCAAGTGGCTGGTCGAGCCTGGCACGAACCGCGTGCTGGGTTGTGGCATTGTCGGCAGCGGCGCGGGAGAATTGATCGCTGAAGCCGTGCTCGCGATCGAGATGGGCTGCACGGCCCTCGACGTGGCGGAATCGATCCATCCCCACCCGACGCTCAGCGAAACTGTCGCCTTCGCCGCGGAAGTCCAACTGGGCACGGCGACCGAAGTTTATAAACCAAAACGTAAAAAAGAAGACTAAGACCACCAAGACACAAAGGACACGAAGATACAATTATCAAAGCGATTCCTGATTTCGTCTTTCTTTGTGATCTTTGTGCCTTAGTGGTTATCGCTTTAGCTAGGGATTTATTATGGCCAATACCAAAGCCGAGCCGATTAAGACGCCGATTCTCAATGACGTCGATCCGGCGGAAACCGCCGAATGGCTCGAGTCACTCGATTACGTGCTGGAGAGCAAAGGCCCCGAACGGGTGCAACAGTTGATCTCCGCGCTCGAGGAGACCGCCAATCGCTACGGCGTGGAATTGCCGTTCACGGCGACGACTCCCTACATCAACACGATTCCGCGCGATAAGCAGCCCCCCTACCCCGGCAATCGCGAACTCGAACGCCGCATCAAAAGCTTCGTTCGTTGGAACGCGATGGCGATGGTCACCCGCGCCAACCGCGACCCTGCTTCGCCCGGCGGTCACATTTCGACGTTCGCTTCGTCGGCAACCTTGTATGAAGTCGCGCTCAACCATTTCATCCGTGGTCGTGGACAAAGCGGCTACGACGGCGACCAAGTCTATTACCAAGGCCACGCGGCCCCGGGCATGTACTCCCGCGCGTTTTTGGAAGGCCGACTCACCGAGCAAAACCTGGTGAACTTCCGTCGCGAGCTGAGCCAAGGGGGCGGTTTGTCCTCGTACCCGCATCCCTGGTTGATGCCCGACTTCTGGGAATTCCCCACCGTGTCGATGGGCCTCGGGCCGATCATGGCGATCTATCAGGCGCGGTTCAACAAATATCTCACCGACCGCGGCATCATCGACTGCTCGAAGAAGCGAGTCTGGTGCTTCATGGGTGACGGCGAATGCGACGAGCCCGAGAGCTTGGGCGCGATCACGCTCGCCTCGCGCGAGTATCTCGACAATCTCGTGTTCGTCATTAACTGCAATTTGCAGCGGCTCGACGGACCCGTGCGCGGCAACGGCAAGATCATTCAAGAACTCGAAGGCGCATTCCGCGGTGCTGGTTGGAACGTCATCAAAGTCGTCTGGGGCGGTGATTGGGATCCGCTCTTGGAAGACGATGACACGGGCCTCTTGATGCAGCGCATGATGGAAGTCGTCGACGGCCAGTATCAAAAGTACGTCGTCTCGGGGGGTGATTTCATCCGCGAAGATTTCTTCGGCAAGTATCCCGAGTTGCTGGAATTGGTGAAGAAGTATTCCGACGACAAGCTCCGTAAAATGCGCCGCGGCGGTCATGACCCCGAAAAGGTGTTTGCTGCCTATCAGAAAGCCTGCCAACGCAACGGCAAGCCGACCGTCGTCATTGCCAAGACAATCAAAGGCTATGGCTTGGGCGAAGGGGGCGAAGGCCGCAACGTCACGCACAATCAAAAGAAACTCAACGAGGACGAGCTGCGTGAATTCCGCTCGCGATTTGGGATTCCGATATCCGACGAGCGTGTGGCGGAAGCGCCTTTCTACAAACCGCCCGCCGATAGTCCAGAGATGAAATACTTGCGCGAACGTCGCGAAGCGCTCGGTGGGCCCGTGCCGATTCGCAATTCCCAGCCCGTGAAGCTGGAAGTGCCTCGCTACGCTGATCTCGAAAAGAAATTTTCTAACAAAACGGTCGGCAAAGAAATTTCAACAACCATGGGCTTCGTGCGACTGCTCGAAGAGCTATTGCGCGACAAGAAAATCGGCAAGTACATCGTGCCAATTGTCCCCGACGAATCGCGTACCTTCGGCATGGAAGGCCTCTTCCGCCAGATTGGTATCTACTCGCATCATGGCCAGCTTTATCAGCCTGTCGATTCCGATCAACTTGCCTATTACAAGGAAGCAAAAGACGGGCAGTTGCTGGAAGAAGGGATCACCGAGGCGGGGAGCATGTCGTCATTCAATGCGGCGGGCACAGCTTACGCTTCACATGGCGTGAATATGATTCCGATGTTCATTTATTACTCGATGTTCGGCTTCCAACGAATTGGCGACTTGATTTGGGCCGCCGCCGACATGCGTGCCAAGGGCTTTTTGCTGGGCGGAACGGCTGGACGCACAACGCTCAATGGCGAAGGCCTGCAACATCAAGATGGCCATAGTCTGGTGAACGCGATGGCGTTTCCGACTGTCCGTTCTTATGACCCCGCATTCGCTTACGAGACCGCCGTCATTATCTTCGATGGCCTTAAGCGGCTGTACGAAGACAACGAACAAGCAATTTATTACATCACGCTGGAGAACGAAAACTACCTTATGCCCGAGATGCCCGCCGGTTGTGAGGAAGGCATCATTCGCGGCATGTACAAGTTTAAGAGCGTGGAGGCCAAGGGCCCGCGGGTGCAACTGTTTGGCAGCGGTGCGATTTTGCGCGATACCTTGCGAGCCGCCGACATTCTGGCCGAAAAATACGACGTTGCGAGCGACGTGTGGAGCATCACCAGCTATACACAGCTCCGCCGAGACGCCCAGGAATGCGAACGGTGGAACATGCTCAACCCCGACAAGACGCCGCGAAAGTCTTACCTCGAAGAACAACTCTCAGACGTAGATGGCCCCGTGATTGCGTCAAGCGATTACATGCGGATTTTGGCCGAGCAGTTGAATCCATGGATTCCTGGCGGTTTGTTCGCGCTGGGAACTGACGGCATGGGACGCAGCGAGTCCCGTGAAGCCTTGCGCCGGCATTTTGAAGTCGACGCCGAATGCATCACGCTAGCTACGCTCACTCAACTCTCCGAGCGTGGAAAATTTGAGCAAAAGAAACTCGCCGGCGTGGTAAAGGAACTGAATATCAACCCCGACAAACCCTCGGCGTTATACGCTTAAGACGAATTGGTCTCTCGCAAAGGCGCGAAGGCGCAGAGAAAATGAGTATTTGAATTAGCGCCTTTGCGAAAGATTTCCAACGATAATTACTGGACCTTGTAAATCGATCATGGCAACACAAATTATACTTCCCAATTTGGGTGAAAATATTGAATCGGGCGACGTGCTTTCGATTCTTGTCTCGGCTGGCGATACGATCAAAGTCGATCAGGATATCATCGAAGTCGAAACCGACAAGGCAACCATGCCGATCCCTAGCCCCCATGCGGGCAAGGTCACGAAGGTGCTGGTTGCTGAAGGGGATACGATCAAAATCGGCGCCGCGATTCTCGAAATCGAAGCCAGCGGCAATGGCGCTGCTACGAAGGAAGCACCCGCAAAAGCTGCTACCAAAAAAGATGAACCCGTGGCGAAGGAAAAGG
>NZ_JBGSQY010000044.1:0-2157 GCF_041737835.1 Bythopirellula sp.
GGAAGATGCCTTTGTCGATCTCGCCTTCGAAATGGGCCCGGTGCCGGGCATGACCCCGACGGACATCAAGAAATATGTCCGCTTCACCGCCGACTGGCGCATGAAGCAGCTTGGCATGAAGCCGATCTACATGATCGACGAACACCCGCTGCCCTGGCTGACGCCTTTGTTGAATGGCGTCGAGCACGCCAACTTCTTCGAAGCCCGCGCGACGGAGTATTCCAAGGCCGCGACCAAGGGGACCTGGAACGAAGTCTGGGATGCGTTTGATTCGCGCAAGGGGGCGAAGGCCGCCAGCGAGGGTGGGGCGGCGAATGAGGTGGATGACCGGCAGGGGGGATTGCTGGGGGTGGCTGCTGAATGAGCTCTCTCCCATTGTGGGAGAAGGCGACGCGCAAGTGGGGCGAAGGTAGGGGCCGTGAGTAACGCTAAACTGTCAGCATTGCTGGTTGTAGTTTTTTTCCTGGTTTCATGTGGAGAAAGGTCTGCAGCAGAAAAAGTTGTGCTTAAGAGCCTGAAAGACCCCGATCCCGCAAAGTTCGGTGAATTTACATCCGTAAGTGAAACGGCAGCCTGTCTCACTGTTAATGCAAAGAACTCGATGGGTGGTTACACTGGCGATCAAGAAGCATACTTGAATAAAGTTCACGGAAAATGGGTGGTTGTGGACATAGAAGAAGACTCAAAGGAAAGATGCGTATCGGTGCAAAAAGAAGTTTCAGAGCTTCATTAAAATCTTCTAGTTGAACCCGCAATATATTTGGGGTTTATCCCGTTGACTCACGTGCGCTAGGCAGGCAGCTAGCGGCCTGTTATGACTCGTGAATGCCGTTTCCCGCCCTCTTTTCCGCCGCGAAAGCAGTGGTGCAATTTCAAGGGTGGTCCGAACCAGAGCCTGAGACCGGTTACATTTGGTTCAACGCCCCGCTCGAAATAGGCGGCGTGGTCGAAACAGGCTTGGTGCTGCACGGCGGTTGTTTCCGACGCATCCCAGACAGAAACGTCACATTTGAACTGGCCACGATTTCGCCTGGCGGCCGTCGCGTTCCGCTGGCTCGCGCTGACTGGCGCTCGCTTCGCGGCGGTCACACAAATGACAGGCGGCCCGGCAGCCCCGTGTCAGGCACACGAGTGTCAGACTGCCACCATCACGCGTTTGAATTGAACTGGATCGCCGCCGACGGTCGGATGAGGCGCGGCAACCTTCCACAGGCTGAGGAGTTGGATAAAGGAATCCAATCATTTGAATCACTTAGAGATTGGACCGGGAATCGCTGGAATATCAATAACATAAGTGTTGTTTTGCGCCCACCTTGGGAGTATGATCTGTTCGCCGATGGCTAGCCAACCGACCATAAATACGCCCCTCATTGACGCAGCGGAAGCGGCGGCGCGTGAGCTGGTGCGCGTTTCACACTGGGGCGATGCAAGCTACATCAATCTGCCGGTCCTGTTTCCAAGCGGGTCGGCTGCTACAGTTCGCATAACCAAGACGGCCGATGGTTTCAGCGTGGACGATTGCGGCTTTTCGTTCCGAGAAGTGGAGTCGATTGGCGCGGAACGGTCGTTTCCAAAAACTGCGGCTGCCATTGCCGAAGCAGACTGCGTTTCGGTCAATCGGCGCGTCATCTTCACCCATGTGCATGACGCGGGTCTGGTTAGGGCGATCTGCGATGTCGGGCTTGCCTCGTGGAAGGTCGCTGATCGCGTATTTGCGCGGGTCGTGGATGATGACGAGAACGAGGTAGCTGACTATTTGCGCGAGCGGCTAGAGACAATTTTCGGCAAGGCTCGCATTGACGAGACGGCTAAAATTATCGGTTCCTCCGCTAGCGAATGGGATGTGTCTGCGATTCTTCATGGCGAAGCGGGGAGCGTCGTGTTTCAGGCGGTCGGCAACCACGCATTCTCGATCTACCGCGCTGCGTCGGCATTCCATGATATTGCCTTGCTGCCCAATGCCCCCGGTAGGGTGGCGGTTGTGAAGGACCGCAAGGCCATGGGAACCAAGCTAAACGTTCTGGCGCAAGCTGGCCGAGTTATTCAGGGCGACCAATCCGACGAAACTTATGTGCGAGCAGCGGCGTGAGCAAACTAACCCTTCGAGCGGCATTAGCCGGAGTGGACGCTATAGTCATTTCAAAATGAGGTCTGGGG